>JAURWD010000173.1 GCA_030655145.1 Ferruginibacter sp. | reverse complement strand
ACTTAAACTTGTTTCTATAAAGAGAATGTCGCCACCAACATAGGTCCAGGCCAGGCCCACAGCGACACCAGCCATATTCGCGATCTTATACATTTCATTACTAAACCGGGGCTTCCCGAGAATGCGTTCTATATCGGCGGCGGTCAGGGTAGGCTTGAGCTTGTTTTTGGTCGCATATTGTTTGGCCAGGTTTCGCATGATGCTCGCCAGCTGGCGATCCAGGTCTCGCACGCCGCTTTCGCGGGTGTAGTCTTCGATCACTTTTTGAATCACCTTGTCACTGGCTTTTACTGTTACGTCTTTCAGTCCGTGCGCTTCTTTTTGTTTTGGCAGTAGGTGTTGTTTTGCAATCTCGATTTTCTCCTCTACCGCGTAGCCGCTCAGATCAATGATCTCGAGCCTGTCGCGGAGGGCAGGCTGAATATTATTGATGTTGTTCGCAGTGGCGATGAACAAAACCTTGCTCAGGTCATACTCCAGTTCGAGGTAGTTATCGTAGAAGCTATTGTTTTGTTCCGGATCCAGCACCTCTAATAATGCGGATGAAGGATCGCCGCGTTGATCGTTACCGACTTTGTCGATCTCATCCAGGATCATCACCGGGTTGCTGCTTTTTATTTTCCTGATGGATTGAATGATCCTTCCTGGCATGGCGCCAATATAGGTTTTGCGGTGCCCGCGAATTTCACTTTCGTCATGCAGGCCGCCCAGGCTTACGCGAACATATTTTCGGGCGATGGCATGAGCGATGCTTTTCCCCAGGCTCGTTTTGCCGATTCCCGGAGGGCCAACAAAGCACAGGATCGGGCTCTTCATGTCGCCTTTTAATTTGAGCACGGCCAGGTATTCCAGGATCCTTTCCTTGATCTTGTGCATCCCGTAATGATCGAAATCCAGGATTTTTTTCGCTTTCTTCAGGTCGTATGAATCCGAAGTATAATCTTCCCAGGGAAGATCAAGCATCAGGTCAAGATGGTTGTACACGACCGAATAATCTGGGGTACTCGGATGCATCCTTTCTAATTTTTCCGCACCCTTATGAAACATATCTTTCGCTGCCTTCGGCCATTTTTTATCATCGGCCTTTTTGAGCATTTCTTTTACCTCCGCAACATTGTCTCCACCAAGTTCTTCTTTGATGGCCTTCATCTGCTGGTGCAAAAAGTATTCGCGTTGTTGTTTATCTAACTCTGCCCGGGTTTTGTTGGTAACCTTGTTTTTAAGCTCTGTGTATTGCAGTTCAGTCTGCATCAAATTCATCAGTAATTCAGCCCTTGCCTTGATGTTATTGATCACCAGCAAACGTTGTTTGTCTTTGATGTCGCTGTTCAAATTGCTGCTAACAAAATGAATTAAAAAAGCAGGGTTTTCGATATTCTTCAAAATGATCGCAGCCTCACTGGGAAGGTTAGGCGAAATTTGTACGATCTGCCCGGCAAGATCTTTTATGCTGCCGACCATCGCGTTAAAATCATTGTCATTCTTTAAAACTTCTTCTTCCAGCGGCTGAATCTTTGCTTTGAAATAGGGATCCTCGCTCGTGATCTCGTCAATTTTGAAACGCTTCTTACCCTGGATAATAATCGTGGTTCCACCATCAGGCATTTTGATCATTTTGGCGATCTTGGCAACCGTTCCAATTTCTTCTAAATCACTCACAGTAGGTTCTTCAACGCTACTGTCTTTTTGCGCTATCACGCCTATCAATTTGTCAGCCTTATAAGAATCACTTACTGCTTTGATACTTTTATCACGTCCAACTGTAATGGGTAAAACAACTCCGGGAAAGAGTACGGTATTTCTTAAAGGAAGTAGGGGTAATTCAAGGGGAATCGTTAATGCGTCTGAGTCTTCGCTATCATCCTCGTTCAATGGAATGATCGGCATAAACTCCATTTCTTCTTCAGGTCCCTGTAAATAAAAGTCGTTATTCATAATTTTCTCAATATATAGTCAAAATGTCAAAAGTCCCAGCTGCTGGCTCTTTTTTGTGTGGAAGGGTAGTATGACAACATTAATGCCACGGTTAATCAAGATCATCAACATTGCATGCCTGGTAGCAGAGGACAGCCTTTCATATTTTGATGCCTTAAATACGCAGTCAATGAATGTTTCCTGGTGAAGGAATTACAGAGAAAGTTTAGAGCAGGATAAAAATTTCACGCCTAATTTTGCGCCATGTTTATTAAGTGCACGGAACAGGAGGAAATGATTTTTAAAACCATCGCGGAGGCCGCTGCGTCCATCAACGTTGAATGCTATGTCATCGGCGGGTTTGTGCGGGATAAAATTATTGGAAGAAGCACCAAGGACATTGACGTGGTGTGTGTAGGAGATGGCAACCTGTTAGCGAACGAAGTGGCGTCAAAATTTAAACCCCGACCGGTTGTAAATCATTTTAAAAATTTCGGGACTGCACAATTTAAATTTGGCGAAGTAGATCTCGAATTTGTTGGAGCACGTAAAGAAAGCTATAGCAGCGAAAGCCGGAAACCCGAAGTCGCTGCAGGTACCTTGGAGGATGACCAGAAGCGGCGTGATTTTACCATTAATGCGCTTGCCATCAGTTTGAACCCCGCAAACTATGGAAGCCTGGTCGATCCTTTTGGAGGCATACCGGATATTGAGGGTAAGATATTGAAAACGCCTTTGGAGCCCGGTATCACCTTTAGCGATGATCCTTTAAGAATGATGCGTGCGGTCCGGTTCGCGACGCAATTGAATTATACAATTGAACCGACAACTTACGCCGCAATCAAAGAAAATGCTGCCAGGATCCGCATCGTGAGCAAGGAGCGTATCGCGGATGAATTCAATAAAATATTGCTTTGCCCAAAACCTTCTATCGGTCTTGACTTATTGTACAAAACTGGTTTATTAAAGATCATTTTCCCTCAAATGGTTGACCTTGCAGGTGCCGAATATATTGATGGCCTGGGACACAAAGACAATTTCTATCATACGCTGCAGGTGGTAGATAACATAAGCCAGCATACCGATGATCTTTGGTTGCGCTGGGCTGCGGTATTGCATGATATTGCAAAGCCGGCGACGAAGCGTTTTGAGGAAGGGCATGGCTGGACATTTCATGGACATGAAGTTGTAGGAGGTAGAATGGTCCCCAAAATTTTTACGCAGCTCAAACTCCCGCAAAATGAAAAGATGAAGTTTGTGCGGAAGCTGGTTGAACTTCACCTGCGACCAATTAGTTTAACGCGGGAGAGCATCACGGATTCGGCTATACGCCGGCTACTGTTTGATGCAGGCGAGGACTTTGATGCATTGATGATATTGTGTAATGCCGACATTACTTCGAAGAATAAACAAAAAGTAAAACGTTTTATTGAAAATTTTGAAATGGTCCGCAAGCGCTGCGCGGAAGTGGAAGAAAGCGACCAGTTGCGCAACTGGCAACCACCCATCACCGGGGAGATCATTATGCAAACATTCAACCTGCCCCCCGGCAGGCAGGTAGGGGATTTGAAGAACGCGATCAGGGAAGCAATACTTGATGGCGACATTCCTAACAACTACGAAGCTGCGCATGGTTTTATGCTTGCCCATGCTGCAACGCTTGGCATCCCTGCGCCGGGAAGTCAAAAGCCAGCGGGTTAGTTATGCTGGCACGCAATTGTTATCAACTACAAGCCGGGAAAACACTGAGGATTAAATGCCTCGTGCCGGCACAAAATGGGCCTCGTTTGAGCGTGCTGGATGTAAGCTTTGCCGCTGCTGTCTATTTCTCATTTCTTATTATTAATTTCGTTGTATGGCAATTTTACGATTCAGGGTTTACTGGGAAGATGATGAAAGTATTTACCGCGACGTGGTGATCAGGCACACTCAATCTTTTTCAGAGCTGCACCAGGTGATATTAAAGTGCTACGAGTTTGATTCCAAACACCGGGCAACTTTTTACCGCAGCAACGATAGCTGGCTTCGTGGTCGCGAAATTTCCCTGGAAAAGTACGAGGACAAAACTTACAAGGTAGATCCGTTGATCATGGCTGATACAGCCCTGAGATCAGAAGTGAAGGATCCGAATCAAAAATTTATCTATGTCTACGATTTCAACAAAATGTGGACATTCATGGTCGAGTTGATCAATATAGACAAGGAAGAAAATAAAAAGTTGACCTATCCTTCCTGCATTCGCACCGAAGGAATTGCGCCATCCCAATATGGCACCAAAGGCCTGGTTGACAGTCGCCTCGCAGAAGTAGAAGAAAAGTATGACCTCAATGCAGCAGCGATGCTGGAAGGATTTAGTGAAGAGGACGAAGATGGCAATGCTACCGCGAGCGAAGAAGATGCCGCTACAGAAGATACGAATGAAGAATTTTAGTTCAGTTTTTTCATTCCCGTCTTCGCTTGTAATTTCCCGGTTTCAATAAATATGCGCAAGACCTGCATCATTATTTCTGGTCCCACGGCTGTGGGTAAAACCGATCTTGCCATACAGTTGGCAAGAAGTTATGATACCGAGATAATTTCTGCAGATAGCCGTCAATGTTATATCGAACTCGATATCGGGGTTGCCAAGCCTACCCAAGAACAACTAGACACAGTCCCTCATCATTTTATCAACTCCCACCGAATTTCTGAAACGGTCAATGCAGCAGTTTTTGAATCTTACGCGTTAAGCAAAGCGCATGATATTTTTCAAAAAAAACATGTGCTGGTCATGGTTGGTGGAACGGGCCTCTATATAAAGACTTTCTGCCAGGGTATTGATGAAGTACCCCAGGTCATTCCCGGGATGCGGGAAGGACTTACAAGCCAATACGAAACTAACGGGCTCGCATGGTTGCAGGCGCAGGCAGCTGAGGAAGATCCTTTATGGTTTGCCCAGGGCGAATATAAAAATCCGCACCGCCTGCTCCGGGCCCTTGAAGTAAAGCGCTCCACAGGCCGTTCCATTTTAAGTTTCCAGGTTGCAAAAAAAGTGGAGAGAGATTTCGATGTTATCCATGTTGGACTCCAACTTCCCGGACCATTGCTGCACGATCGAATCAATCATCGCGCCGATCTCATGATGCATGCCGGCCTGCTCGACGAAGTTATCCGCCTTTTGCCACAGCAGGAACTGAATGCGTTGAATACGGTAGGGTACAAAGAGCTATTCAGTTACTTAGCGGGGGAAAGCTCCCTGGAACAGGCGGTGGAGCTCATTAAGCAGCATACCCGGCAGTACGCAAAACGACAAATAACCTGGTTTAAAAAAATGGAAGGCATTATTTGGGCTCCGCCAGAACTTGGTATTGTTACAGCAATTGTTACCCGTGCTCTTGCTGAAAGATCTTCCGAATAAAAAAACCGGCTTTCGCCGGCTTCCTAATAATATAGTTTGCACAATTAAAACTTCACGCCAACACTGGCGATAACATTGCCGCGCTGGTTATTGATACTTGCAAAAGTATTTGCCCTGTCCTCCAGGCGATACGGAACGTTCACATCTTTATTAATTCCGTGCACATAGGTTAGGTCGATGAAGAATCCTTTGTGGCGATAACCCAGGCCTCCACTCAGCAACATACGACTCGCTTTCAATTCTTTGTCTTTGTAAGGATTGGAATAATACGCGAAACCTAAACGGGTCATGATAGTATTGAATTTTAATTCACCACCAACTCTGAAGTTGAAGTTCCCTTTATACTCATTCCTGATCACCTGGTTCAAAGATTTGAAGTAATTTTTTTCGTCGGGTCCCGCAGCTTCATTATCGGTGTAAAAATTTGAGCCCTTGTGGTTGACATATTCGATGTCTGCTGTGATAAATCCTTTCTGCTTTTTGACGTTTTCAATTTCCCTGAAAACATAGCTACCGCTGATCAAAAACTTCCACGGTGTCAACATGGTGTACTTGCTTTGGCCGGGTTGGCCATTTGTGAAAATTGTTGATGAAGCCGTGGTGGAGCCAGCGTAATTCTCTGTATTAGCCGCCAGGTCTGTAGTGCGTACATCCTTCATTGACAGCATAAAGGTTGGCGTATGCAACGCCGCACCCAGGCGAATGAATTCGGTAGGTTTGAAGATCAACCCGATTTTTGCATTAAGCCCCGCACCACGTGTGCTAAACTCATCCACATAGCTGAAGCTTTCAAACCCGTTGGCTTTATTCGATGAGGTGTCAGTTTCCTTGTAGGTCGTTGTACTTCGGTAATCCAGGATCGGGATACCAACGCTAAAGCCCCAGAGGAATTTATCTTGTTTGTTGTTGGCATAGCCAAGGGCAACTTCGTACAGGCCGCCCCTGGTTTCGATCGTGTTCTCCTGCATAAGTGCCTGTCCAGCATCCAGAATATTTTCCGGTAAGCCTCTCAACTGTACCGTTCCAAAATTATTTCTGAAAGTATCAACCAGGTAGGTGTGCAAGGCAGGAGCGGGGCCATAAGCAAATGAAGGATTGTTTAACGCGTCATCGATGGAGAGACCGCTCTTGGCAATTTGCTCTGCCCATTGCTCCGTGTAAGAACTGAAATTGTTAAGCCCTTTATATTGAAGTGTATTATTAAAATTGGCCGTCTGATTTACAACAAGGCTTAAGGCGCTACTGGATGTGGAGTTGTACCTGTTGCTGGCTCCGTAAACAAACCCTATTGGTCCGAGTGAAAAATTGCTCTTATTGTTTTTTGAGTTCGTTCCCCTGAAATCGGCCTTGTTATTATTGAACATAAAGCCTGGTGTAAAAACAAATTCACCGGTACGATAATTTCCAATACCTGCGGGGTTGACAAAAGTTGCCGTTATATCGCCACCCAGGGAACCCATTGCGCCACCAATAGACATGCTCCTGGCCGTTCCGCTTTGCGGATAAAATGAATAACGGATAACATCTTCAGGAATCTGAGCAAAGCTCAAACTGGCTATAAAAAGCAGGGGGAGAAGTATATATTTTTTCATATTTTCTGGCATTTAATGGTTAGTCAGGACAAAAGGCTGCAGGGGCAACGGGTATGGTGAACCTGTTGCTGCAGATGGAGATATTATTTAATAAATTGTTGAAAGCTGTCAATTAATTACCGCCTCTTGGTGGTCTGCTAACCGAGCCTGAAGATGAAGGCCTGCTGCCTGAAGAGGAGCTGCTGCTACTGCTTGATGGCGTGTAAGTGCGGTTATTGTTGTTGGAATTATTATTGGTCGAGTTGTTGGTATTGCTGTTATAAGTATCGGAACCAAGCACTTTACGAAGGGCATTTCCAACTGCCGTTCCATTGTTGCTGTTGTTGTAACTTCTTACCGGTACGGTACGCCCGGTCTTCGGATTTACCTGGGTGTTGTTATAACCTGGAATGGAACCATATCCACCCAAATTATTCATACGAGGTGTTGTGATCTTTGGATTGGTTGGAGCCGTAAATACGGGACTGTAAACAGGGTAAGGCCAAAAATATGGATTGTAATAGTAGCCATGGTTGAAGCCATAACTGTAGGGTGTATACGCATAATCATTCAGGTAACGCCATCTTGGATCATTGATGCCCATCCTGATCATCACATCTTCGGAATTGTAGTACCGGTTGTTGTCAACCCTTTCAACCCTGTCGTCCTGACGGTTTTCGACATAGGTGCGGGCAGGAGAATAATAAACATCATCAGGGGTTTGTCCGGATTTATAAAGTGTTGTGCAACTGCCAAGCGCAGCCACAGAAACAGCAACGAGTAAAAGTTTAGTTTTCATGATAATTTGTTTAAAATTATTATAGGTTGAAGTTACTACTTTTGTGCCGCCTAAGGCATAACAATAATAGCCCAAATTCTTTGCCATTTATAGTTGGCAAGTACGGCCCGCTGTTAAATATGTGCTAAATGCAGTGGACTTAAATTATTACTAACCAACAGATAGTGGACTACGATTCAAGAACAAATTTCATATAAGTTCTGGACATTTGAAATCGGTCTGATCAAACAAAAAAACAACCAATAAAATAGATGAGTAAGGAAATCACAAGCATGGCGGCAGACTATTCGCAGTGGTACAACGACCTGGTGATAAAAGCAGGCCTGGCAGATTACAGTGCAGTGCGTGGATGTATGGTAATTAAACCTTATGGTTATGCGCTTTGGGAGAACATGCAGCGTCAGCTCGATAAGATGTTTAAGGAAACCGGCCACGAGAATGCTTACTTTCCTTTGTTTGTTCCTAAAAGTTTATTTGAAGCAGAAGAAAAAAATGCGGAAGGATTTGCTAAAGAATGTGCCATTGTTACGCATTACCGGTTGAAAAATGATGTTGACCATCCAGGCAAACTCATTGTTGACCCGGAAGCAAAACTTGAAGAGGAATTGGTAGTTCGTCCAACCAGCGAAGCCATCATTTGGAACACCTACAAAGGGTGGATCCAATCGTATAGGGATCTGCCCTTATTGATCAACCAGTGGGCCAACGTGGTACGCTGGGAAATGCGTACGCGGCTCTTCCTGAGAACAACTGAATTTCTTTGGCAGGAAGGGCATACCGCTCATTCAACAGAGCAGGAAGCAATGGATGAAACGGTGCAAATGCTGGAAGTGTATGCAAGCTTCGCAGAAGAATTTATGGCCATGCCGGTCATCAAAGGCATCAAGACCGAAAATGAGCGTTTCGCCGGTGCCGTGGAAACCTATTGTATCGAAGCCTTGATGCAGGATGGCAAGGCATTACAGGCCGGAACTTCGCATTTTCTCGGTCAGAATTTCGCCAAAGCATTTGATGTAAAATTTACAGACAAAGAAAATAAAATTGACTTTGTATGGAGCACGAGCTGGGGCGTGAGTACCCGACTCATTGGTGCCCTGGTGATGGCGCACAGCGATGACCAGGGACTAGTGTTACCTCCTAAATTGGCGCCCATCCAGGTGGTGATCGTTCCGATTTTTAAAGGGGCGGAGCAAAAGGAACTGATCGACCAAAAAGTGAAGGTCCTGGTTGCCGAACTTAAAACTGCCGGCATCACTGTTAAATATGACGATTCAGATAACAACCGCCCGGGGTGGAAGTTTGCCGAATATGAAATGAAAGGTGTGCCCGTTCGTATTGCGATCGGTGCCCGCGACCTGGCCAACAACGTTGTCGAAGTTGCCCGCCGCGATACAAAAGAAAAAATGAGTTTTTCTATCGATGGTCTTGGCGCACAGGTTATCAACTTATTGAACCAGATCCAGTCAGACATTTACACTAAGGCGAAAAATTTTCGCGACGAGCGCATCACTGAAGCAAATACCTGGGACGAATTTGTGGAACTACTCGACAAAAAGCCAGGCTTTATTTCCGCGCATTGGGACGGCACCGGTGAAACTGAGGAGAAGATCAAAGAACAAACCAAGGCGACGATCCGTTGCATACCGCTTAACAATTCGCAACAGGAAGGAGCCTGCATTTTGACAGGTAAACCAAGCAGCCAACGGGTATTATTTGCGCGGGCGTACTAGGTCGGAGGAAAAAAGGTCGAGGCAGATAACTTATTCAGATTCTTCATTCAACTTTAGTGCATGTTGAAAGATATTCTTCACTGGATTGAAGGTCACCAGTTACCCTGCGTTTACAAAATGCTGCTGAAGATTGATTGCCCTGGGTGTGGCCTCCAACGAAGTTTTGTTGCGTTACTCCGGGGTGATGTTGCCGCCAGTTTCCATTATCATCCAGCCACAATACCCCTGATATTATTGCTTCTTTTTGGGATGGCGCACATCATTTTTAAATTTAGAAAAGGCGGAGCAATTATTATTTATAGTTATATATTTATTGCAACGATCGTAGTTAGCAATTTCCTTTACAAAATCTTCTCCCAAAACTTACTTTAAGAATGGAACATCCGGACCTTTTAAATCCAACGAATTACAACGCACAGCAAAATCTTCCCAATGCAACAACTGTTTTAGTTCTCGGCATCATCTCCATCGTTGGCTCTTTTTGTTATGGCATCGTTGGACTGGTTTGCGGAATCGTCGGCCTTATTCTCGCCAACCGCGACAAAAAACTTTATCTCGAAACACCAGATTTATATTCACCTTCGAGTTTTAGTACTTCCAGTGCCGGAAGAGTTTGCTCCATAATAGGCATCGTGCTTTCCTGCCTCGTCATCGTAATTATGGTGGTGTACATCGCCATCATCGGCAGCATGATATATTCCAATGGATTGAAATAAAAGGCTGACTGACAACTTCACTTTGCACCTGGAAATGAGTTATGCAGGAACAAAAAAATCTGATTGAAACCGATCTCCTGGTCGATGCTGCTGGTCGTTTCCATTTAAAGGAAAGTGCCACCTGGGCTAAATTTTTAGCAGTCACTGGATTTTTGTATTCGCTTCTTGTGGTAGCATTGGCATTAAGAAAAGCAATGTTCATGTTCAGGATGAAAGAGCTCAAACCTCAAGATGCAGAATTCACCGTGGGTGGGGTTAGTGTCGTTGCTATTTGCCTGGTAGCTGCCGGTTTTATTTTCCTCGTGTCACTATACCTTTTTCGTTTTTCGAAAAACCTGCACAATTCTTTGATGTCCAATGACACGATTGCCTTCAGTGAAGCTTTGAAAAACCAGCGCGCTTTTTTTCGTTATACGGGCATCCTGGCGTCGATCCTGCTCCTCTTTACAATTTTGGCCGTTATCGGATTAATAATCGGGCCACAAGATTAGAGGGAATGATTATTCTTTGGCCGCCAGGTAATTGTAATCTTCCATGATCTTCTCCAGGAATTCAATCGCATACATGTCGCTCGATACTTTCAAAACATCCTGCACTTTCACCGCGATGCGGTTACACATCTCATATGAATTGGTTTTCCTGGTTTGACTCAGCACATTCTTTATGGTATTGATATCGCGATCGCTCAACCGCATCACTTCGGGAAATTTTACCACGTAATCGGTCGTAGCCACATGCATGAAGATCGTGTCGTGCACCGTTAATTTTGAACGGGTTTCCACCACGACGGTACCCGCAACCAGGTCACCCAGGCGTTGACTCTTCGACGAAATGGCGATGATGATCACCGACGTAATTCCGCCGACCATCAGCCAAAGCAAGCCAAGATAAAAGTTGCCCCAAAAAAGAAAAAATACAATAAAGGCCCATTCATAGAAACGCATGAACCAGCGCAGCAGGTATTGTCCCAGCGTGGGTTCACCGCCTTCGAGGCTAACAACTTTAATGTTGAATATTTTTTTGCCGACCGTTTGCCCGTTCATCAGGTGTTCACTCACGACGGTATACAACAGCATAGGAATTACCCAGATCAGTAAGACCAGGCCATAACTTTCTTCGCCCAGTTTAAACCCACCGTAAAGCAAATAAAACATACTGAACATGTAGAGGATCATCAGCACCAGGTCAATAAGGTAGGCAAGGAAGCGTTTGTGGAAAGCCGCGATCTCGAATTCAATATCGATATTAAAAGCTGTAGATATTTTTATTTCCGACATAGTACAAATTAACGGTTTAATATTAAGCTGGTAAAACTGTTTGCCAGCTTCGACTCTTTTTTGCCACAGGATTTATAAGCCGGAAATTTGCTATTTTTATTGCATGCGGGAAGGAATGTTTATTAAGAAAAATGTTGATAAGTGGAATGACTACCAGCATACCCAAACTGAAGACCCGGATGAAACAGCTGAGCGTTTTATCACGCTTGTAGATGATCTTTCCTACGCCAAAACATTTTATCCTAAGAGCAAGGTCACCCGGTGGATCAATGGTATTGCTGCAGATATTTACCAGAATATCTACCGCAACAAAAAAGAAAAATATACCCGCGTTTTTAGTTTCTGGAAATACGAGTTGCCTTTATTGTTTCGCAAGTATCATCGCACCTTGCTTTTTACATTTACGCTGTTTTCTTTATTCGTTGCCATCGGCGTTTTTAGTTCCATCAAAGACGAATCATTTATTCGCGGGGTGCTTGGGGATGGATACGTGAATATGACAGAAGACAATATCGCTAAAGGCGATCCGTTCGGGGTTTATAAAAGTGAAAATCCTTTTGCCATGTTTGTGCGTATTGCGATGAACAATACGTTTGTCTCCTTTCTCATGGTGATTGGCGGTTTGCTCCTTGGCATAGGTACGGTTTTCCTCATGTGGCAAAATGGCCTGATGCTCGGCTGTTTCCAATACATGTTTTTTTCGAAGGGCCTGGGGATGCAGTCTGTGCTGGTGATCTGGGTTCATGGAACGCTGGAAATATTGTCCATCGTTATCGCGGCAACAGCTGGGTTTGTAATTGCCCAGGGTATCTTATTCCCGGGCACCTACTCACGATTGCTTTCCTTTAAAAGAGGAATTAAGGATGCGCTCAAGATCATGCTTGTTCTTGTTCCCGTATTTATTTTAGCTTCTTTTTTTGAAAGTTATGTCACCCATCTTATGAGCAATACCTTCGACCGGGAACGTAACAACGGCCTGCCAGTGTGGGGCAGTGTGATAATCCTCGCGGTTTCCTTATCTTTCATTGTTTGGTACTTTGTTATTTACCCTATTAGCTTACATAAAAAAGGATTCTATCTGCAACGAGACGGTCTGTTAAACCTTCCTCCACGTACAAAATGATTTTTCCGCGTTTCCTTATATTGATCTTCGTTTCGTTTTTATTTGTTGCCGGCGTTGCTGCGCAGGATAAAAATTATGTCTATCGGGATACCGCGATCGTCGAGCTGGACTCGGCGGAAAGGTCGTTGTCAGAAACAGGTGAATTAGTCGATGATGTCGGGGAATCTGACGAGGAGGAGGTAATTTATATTGACACTTCGTTAGTAGATAATGGGCTTGGAGTGCTTCGCGATTCGTTGGCTGATGTCAGGGACCAGGCTGCTTTGTTCTATGCAAAAAATTTAGATTCCCTGCTGAATGCCCACCAGGAAAAGCAACAGCTCCAGCAATCAAAAACGAAACAAGGCCCATCCTGGCTCGAACGTTTCTTTTTCTCCAGTTTTACCATGTATTTTTTTTGGATCCTGGCGGGAATATTCATCGCTTTCATTTTGTATAAACTTTTTTTTGCAGAAGGATTTTTCCAGCGGAACTATAAAAAGGCGCCGGTAACCATGCTGCAGGATCCCGAAGAAAAATTATCGCGGGATACGGATTATCAACGCCTCGTAAATGCCGCCATCAGGGATAAAAACTATCGGCTTGCCATCCGTTATCACTACCTGCAGTCGTTACAGAAAATGGCTGAAAAATCATTGATTGAATACACACCGGATAAAACCAATTACGAATACCTGCGGGAAATTTCCGGCAAAAAATTTAAGACTGATTTCGCTGGGTTGACCCGTAATTATGAGTATGCATGGTATGGTGAGTTCGATATTAGTGAGCCGGTTTTTGAAAAGATCCAACAAAAATTTAAACAATTTTATTCCGTAATTCATTAAGTGAGAAGACTGTTCCGCTACATAGTGTTTGTGTTACTGCTGGCTATTGGAGCCGCTTCATGTAGCGACGATGAACTGGATATTCCATCGCTCGATGAAACCTTTGCCAAAAAAGACAAAGAACCTTTCGGCGGGTATGTGATGCATAGCCAGGTAGAAAAGTTTTATTATAACAATACGATCAATATTGTAAAACGAAATTTCCAGACTTTTTGGAATGCAGCCGAAGACACCAATGCCCTGTACATTAACGTGAGCAGGAATCTTTTTTTGTCGCAGGCGGATCTTACGTCTATGCTGTCTTTTGTATACCGGGGAAATAGTTTGTTTATTTCCAGCAGCCGGATCGACAAAGCGCTGCTGGACACATTGGGGTGTGCTGTAAAGAGAGATTCATACGATGAGTCTTTTCCACCGATGAAATATACTTCGGTTGAATTAACTGATTCCATTTATCACGACCCGGCCGTATTTCAATATTTCTACGTGCCGTTTTATAATCATTTTAATAAGGTGAATAAAGAGGATGCGGTCGTTCTTGGAAAAAATGGTTACGGTCCTAATTACATTGTGATCTTTCACGGGCGTGGCCGATTTTACCTCCACACGGAACCCAGGGCGCTGAGTAATTATTTCCTGCTCCAAAAAAATAATTACAATTATTTCAACCATTTATTTGCTTTTACCCCCGATAAACCGGAGCATGTATATTGGGATGACTACAACAATAAGATCAATTTCCGGCGGTCGGAAGAAGACAGGTCATCACTTTCGGTGTTGCTAAAATACCCCGGTATGGCCTGGGCCTTTTGGTTGCTGTTACTATTTGGATTGCTCTATATCCTTTTCGGCGGAAAGCGGCGCCAGCGAATCGTTCCAACGCTTGTGCCGAATGCAAATACGACGCTTGCTTTTACAGAGACCATTAGCCGCCTGTATTTACAGAAGAAAGATAACCGTAATATTGCAGACAAGCTGATCACGTATTTTATGGAGCATATCCGCAACCAATATTACCTTAATACGAATCATACGGATGAGCAATTTATAGCCACGGTTGCCCGGAAAGCGAATCAACCACTGGACAAAACGGAGGCCTTATTCTCAACGATCAGGAACATCCAGCAAGCAAACCAGGTCAGTGACGAAGAGCTGCTATCATTTAACCAGCAGTTAGAACAATTCTATAAAATAAAACAATAATGGAAGAAAGCATTTTTCAGCAACGCATTGATCTTTCCGGGCTAAACACAAGCATGGATAATATTCGTGCGGAAATAGGCAAGGTGATCGTGGGGCAACATAAAATGCTCGACCTCCTCATCATTGGCTTGCTCTGCGACGGGCATATCCTGATCGAAGGTGTTCCCGGGGTGGCGAAAACATTGACAGCCAAACTCGTATCGAAAGTTATTGATGTTGATTTTTCACGCATACAGTTTACGCCCGACCTGATGCCAAGTGACGTGATCGGTACTTCGGTATTTAACCCCAAGGAAGGAGATTTTTATTTTAAATCCGGGCCCATCTTTAGCAACATCGTTCTCATTGATGAGATCAACCGGGCTCCCGCAAAAACGCAGGCAGCCTTGTTTGAAGTGATGGAAGAACGCCAGGTAACAGTTGATGGATTTACGCATGTGATGCCATTTCCATTCATCATTCTCGCGACCCAAAACCCGGTGGAGCAGGAGGGCACTTACCGGCTGCCGGAAGCACAATTGGATCGCTTTATTTTTAAGATCGATGTTCAGTATCCAACCCTGCAGGAAGAGATCGGCATACTTAATAACCAGCACGGACGCACGCAGTTGCAGTTGCTTGCCGAAGTGGAGAAAGTGATATCGCCTCTAGCCATTCAACAATTCCGTGAAACGATCCATTCGGTTATAGTGGAGCCGCGCCTGGTGGAGTTTATCGCACGCATCGTGTACGAAACAAGAAATAACCCGGCGCTGTATTTAGGGGCGTCACCACGAGCTTCCCTGGCAATACTCCGGGCCTCGAAAGCTTTTGCCGCCATGCAAGGCAGAGATTTTGTAACGCCGGAAGACATTAAAGAAATGGCGCCGCCGGTGTTACGCCACCGCATCATTCTCACGCCGGAAAAAGAAATGGAAGGCTTAACAGCAGATGATCTCATTGACAGCATTTTGAAAGCGATTGAAGTACCGCGGTAGTGCAAGAATCAGTTTAAGGCAGGTCAATAACTAATTCAGCTGAGTAACTACCTTGCAAATTTTTCACAAACACCAAATCCTCTTTCAGCGCTTGTAGCGTATTACCTCGCATGTCGCCTTTGAAAAAATATATCGGCAACTTATATCTCACGCCGCGTTTTTACCTGGCCGGGGCTGTGTGCATCATACTATTTATTTCCTCTTTTTTTGTACCAGCTTTATTGTTCATCCCAAAAACTGCCTGGTACCTATTGCTCGTGTTCGTGATCGTTGACTACGTATTTCTTTTTTTACTTAGTCCCGCACCAGTCGCGAAACGTAACACAGCGGAGCGATTTAGCAATGGAGATGAAAACAAAGTGACTTTAATTGTGACCAACACCATTCGCTTTAAAGTGGAGATGCAAATAATTGATGAATTGCCCGAACAATTTCAACAAAGAGATTGGCTGATCAAACGATCTTTTAAAGCTGGGGAACAAAAAAAGATCAGTTACCTGTTACGCCCAACCGAACGCGGTGAGTACGAATTCGGCAATATCATTCTCTATATTAAATCGGGCCTTGGTTTGGTGATGCGCAGGCATGATGTCGATGCACCCGTTACCGTCCCCGTATTTCCATCCTTTATGCAACTCCGGAAGTACACGCTGCTTTCGCAAACCACCATCCAGTCGGAGCACGGGAGTAAGCGAATGCGTAAGATCGGCCACAGCATGGAGTTTGAGCAGATCAAGGAATACGTTCGCGGCGATGATATCCGCACCATTAACTGGAAAGCAACGGCCCGTAAAACGACATTAATGGTGAATAATTTCACCGATGAAAAAAGCCAGCAGGTCTATTGCATCATTGACAAAGGCAGGTTAATGAAGATGCCGTTCGGCGATTTAAGTTTACTTGATTACGCTATCAACAGCACGCTTGTGTTAAGTAATGTTTGCCTCCAAAAACAGGATCGGGTAGGGTTGATCACCTTCGACAATAAGATGGGAACCTTGTTGGCGGCAGACCGGAAGCCAATTCAGCAGGCAAATATTTTACAATTGTTGTACAACCAGGAAACTTCCTTCCTCGAAAGTGATTTTGAAATGTTGTATATGCAGCTGCGCAATCGTATTAAGCAACGCAGCCTGTTGGTCCTGTTCACCAACTTCGAGTCACTCTCGGGATTAAAACGCCAGCTTAATTTCCTCCGTTCTATTGCAAAGCATCATTTGTTGATCGTTGTTTTTTTTGAGAATACTGAATTGAAGCAATTATCCGGTGTAGATGCTGAGAACCTGGAAGCTGTTTATTTGAAAACGATCGCTGAAAAATTTACATACGAAAAGCGGCTGATCGTAAAAGAGTTGATGAAACACGGCATCCTGTCTATTTTAACCGCCCCGGAAAATCTTACCGTGAACACACTCAATAAATATCTTGAGTTAAAAGCAAGGCAGGCGATCTAACCACGCAGCGCATGCCCTTGAGCTGTACTTTTGCACGAAACATACTTCATCTTTAATTCTTCAGGTTGGCCAGGAAACAAACATATCGTTTACGATATACAAACAAGTTGATTGAAGCGGGCGAAACGCCGGTGCAAACGGAACGCAAAGAACGCATACCAATTGATCCCGCCATCCAGTTGCCATATGCTGAAGGGAAAGTAATACTCATTGATAAGCCGCTTCACTGGACTTCTTTTGACGTGGTGAGGAAATTGCGGAGCTTGTTGCAGATAAAAAAGATCGGTCATGCCGGAACCTTGGATCCGTTAGCAACAGGCTTGCTCATTGTCTGTACCGGTAAGTTCACAAAGAAGATCAATGAGTACATGGCGCAGGAAAAAGAATATACCGGCACCATCACCGTCGGGTCTACTACGCCAACCTACGATCTTGAAAGTGTTCCCGAAAACCACCGGGACTATTCCTTCCTGGCGGAGGAGCAAATACATGCAGCGACCACACAATTTACCGGTGAGATCGCCCAGTTTCCACCTGTTTTTTCAGCTATTAAAAAGGATGGAGTCGCTCTATATGAATTGGCGAGAAGGGGCGTAGATGTAGAACTTCAGGCAAGGAATATTACCATCCATTCTTTCGACATCACCGCGGTAGACCTGCCCGTAATACATTTCAAAGTAGTATGTTCAACGGGAACGTATATACGAAGCCTGGCCCATGATTTTGGTGCTGTACTTGGATGTGGCGCTCATCTTAGTAGTTTAAGGAGAACAAGAATTGGTGAGTTTACTACAGAATCGGCTTTTACAATGGAAGCTTTTGAAAACAGCCTCAAGCCAGCAGAGCCTGGAGATAATAAGGAGGCTTAAAATTGCTGCAGCGTTTTCCGCCAGTCAGTTGAGCATTAAAACGGGTAGCTTAAACCGATGGTGAAATTGAAGTTTTCATAGCGCCACCTGCGATAACGTTCGTCATTGACCGTTTTGCCGGGATTTGCCGGATCGGCAATTTCTTCCCCTCTCCTGAACAGGTTGCTAAAAGTAATGTTGGGAAATTTCCACCCGTAATTTTCTGCTATGTCGGGGCGTTTGAAGCGGAAGCCCAGGTCAAAACGAATCAGGAAATAATTAAAATCAAGCCTGAAGCCTGTTCCCGCGCTTACGCCGAGTTGCTTATATAAATTCTTAAACCTGAATTGCAGCGTGTCTTCGCCACCGTTAGTGTTCGTATTCCTGAAATTCCATACGTTTCCTGCGTCTATAAAAAAGGCACCTTTTAACACCAGCGAGTTAGGGATCAGTTGTGCAATGTCGTACCGGTATTCTCCATTCAATTCAAGGCGAACGTCACCAGTGCGATCATTTAACGCGAGCGAATTGTAGGGTGCCAGGGCTTTGCTTCCCGGCCCGATCCCGCGAATAGGCCAGGCCCGCATACTGTTCGGTCCCCCCGCAAAATATTGTTTGAAAAATGGAAGAGAACTGTCTCTTTTCCCTACTGGAACGCCTACGCCGGCAAAGGCACGGAAGATACTTGCCGACTTAGTTGCTGCAACCACGTAGGTATATTCAAAATCTGTCTTAATGAACTGGCGAAGTTGTTCATTAAATACATTCAATCTTCCCAGCAGTAAACCCGATTCTTCGATGTTCCATCTAAAAGTGCGCTGTCGTCCGGGATGCTTTGCATTCACGAACGTTGAAGTGTAGCCATAACTCGTTCCAACAACCAGGGCTGTATTGAAAGAATAGCGCAGGTATGGGTTTCTTTCCAGGGTTTTTCTAAAACTATCTGATTGGTTATAGAGATAGGAGTATTCAATGTTTGGAATCTTTACAATATTCTTCCGGTTGGGTCGCAAACTCCATTCGTTCCCAAATGCGACGCTGGCAGACAACTGGTTGAAGAGGTTGATCCGATTAGTATAGGCCGGCACGATATTGATAAACGTTTGTTGCGATACGGTGCGTTTGTTTTGGGTGATATAGCGGATCGGACCAATGAGACGGGGAAAGGAAATGGTGTTGGTATAACTAAATTCGGTTGAGTTTAATTTGCGACCTGATTGTTGTTTGGAATTCAAATTCAGCTCGATACCGGCCCGAAGCGCATGCGTCATTTTTGTTCCACTCTTGCCCACATTCCGGTTTTGCAGGGAAACGTTCGTCGAAAGACCCAGCAGGTTCCCGGCATTGGCGATGCTGGGATTGTTTAAATTACTGTTGGCTGAATAGCTGGCTTCGATGTTGGCCTCAAAGCCATATTTTTTCGCTGGAAGTAATTGAACGATCATATCAATTTTTCCAATACTATCCTTGTTTTCAACGATCTGGATGTTTGCATTTTGCCAGGCCGTGGTTTTAGAAAAATTTCCCAAGGTTTTGTTGTACTCATCAAGCCGGTAGATGTCGCCGGGTTTAATGGTCATGTTGCGCACCAGCAGGCTGTTCTTGAAAAGCTTTTTGTGATAGCGAATGATGTAGTTGCCGCTCCTCGTAGTGTCTTGCGTGTAAGGCGCACTATTGGTCGCATCTTCTGCCAGGTAATCGGGGTAGATATAAATTTTGTTGATGTAGTATTTCTTCAGCCGCAGGCTATCACCAACAGGATTCAGGATCATCGCCAGTTTTATTTTTGGCTGTTCGCGTTGTTGTGTTGCTTCCTCCAGCAATTGCAGGTTTTCAAATGGATCATCAGAAATGGTTGTCAAGGCCGCAATGGTGGTGTCGCCGCGGAGTTTGAGATCATCCGAAGAAAATTTGTAATAGCCATTGTTCCTGTAAAGCTCAACCAGCCGGCTGATATCCCCAAGCACATTTGCTTTCGTTATTGGGTTGCCTTTCGCCAGGAGGGCCTTGTCCTGCGTTTCTAAAGCTAGCTCCTGTAGTTCAGGTTTTTGCAGGCGATAACTGATGGTGTCGATAATAGTTGGGTTGCCGGCTTCGACCGCATACTTTACGTGTACGCGTTCCTGTTTGCCGGCGCGAATAGTATCCGCTTCGTAGCTAACTTTTGCGCCGTAATAACCGAGATGTAAGAGGGAGCTTCGAATATTACGTGCAGAAACCTCTGCATACCCGCTGTCATAAACCGGCGGGTTTTTGATAAAATGAAAGAAGAAGAGAAAATCTTTTATATTGGTTTTAGCACTATCGTCCAGCTGACTAAATAGTTTCTGTTTTAATGAATTTCGTTGATCTTTGGAAAAATCTCCCCCATTGACGTCAATCGTGTTTCTGAAAATAAATGGCTTGTTCTCTGGAACTTTTCGGGGAATGGTGCAGGATGAAAAAATGAATGCTAAGAAAAAAAGATTCGCCAGGAAAGTAGAAAATGTTTTGTGAGGCACCCTGCAAATATAATTTAATTAGAAAAGAATGTTGAGCAAAACATATACCAAATATATCCAAAGTCTGCACCACAAGAAATCACGTGATGCGGAACACTGCTTCATTGCTGAAGGTAACAAAGTAGTCCTTGAGTTGTTGCATTCAAAGCATTTTATATGCGAGCAGTTACTCGGGCGGGAGGAATGGATGAAAGAACACGAGCCCGAGATCCGCCGGTTTTACAAAGGGCCACTCCAGGTAATTGAACCTTCCGATTTAGAAAAAATTTCAGCACTTAGCACACCAAATAATGTGCTTGGGATATTTCGAAAGTCAGACCCGGTGAAGCCGGTTTTGCAGGATCGGCTGGTGCTCGCACTTGATACCATCCAGGATCCGGGAAACCTGGGCACGATTATCCGGATCGCAGACTGGTTCAACATAAAAGACATCATCTGTTCGGAAAATTGCGTTGAGCAGTATAACCCAAAAGTAGTCCAAAGTACCATGGGCAGCCTTTCCCGGGTAAACGTAACCTACACCAACCTGGCACAATTGATCCAGGAACATGCTGCCATTCCAACTTATGCTGCTGCTTTACATGGGACGGCGCTGCAGCAATTACCACGGCTAACTTCAGGAATTCTTATTGTGGGAAATGAATCGAAAGGGATCAGCGAAGAGGTGCTCCAACTTGCAAAAGAAAAAATCACCATACCAAGATTTGGCGCTGCTGAGTCGCTGAATGCCGCTGTGGCAACAGGCATCATCCTTTCTCACCTGGTGAAAAATTAATGTGAAAATAGATAAACGTGAAAATTGCTTGAATTTCCGTTCGCCTGGTTAAGTTTAATAATAAGGCCATCCCCAGCGATGTGCAATGTTGCATTTTTAAATTGAGGCATTTTTATTACCGAAATTCAATGGCCTTTACCGGCTCTACTTTTTTAACCAACATGCTTGGAATCACCAGTGTTGCAAAACAGATCCCCAATGTGATGAGATCAACCAACACAACCTGCCACCAAACAATATCGGCATGAGCGGCTTTCATGTAATACGCCTCTTCATTTAATTTTATGATCCCGGTTGCATTTTGAATCCAGCAAATAGCCAGGCCAAGCAAGGTTCCCAACACCACACCAGTGATCGCAATGATGGTTGTATTGTACAGGAAGATTTTTTGAACATCCCAATTGCTGGCGCCCACCGCCTTCAATATGCCCGTCATACGGGTTCGTTCAAGCACAATGATCAGCAGGCAGGTAATCAGGTTGACAATGGCGACCACCATCATGATGCCAATGAGGATCAGTTTGATGTCGTTCTGCAAGCCCAGCCAGTCAAAAATATTAGGATAAATTTCACGAATGGTTTTGCTGTTCCATCCCTGTGGCGTCTCGGCTTTGATCATTTTTGACACACTGTCCAGCTTCGTGTAATCATGCAGGAAGACCTCGTAGCCACCAATCTGGTCGGCAGACCAGCCATTCATCCGGCGTATGAGGTTGATGTCGCAAATGCCAAACTGTTTGTCATATTCATCGATCGAGGTTTTGAATATGCCGGCGATCTTCAATTTTCTCGGGCGTTTTGTGCCGTCTTCCTGGATGAAAAAGGAGAGCAGCGTATCGTTCACTTTTATGTTCAGTTGATTGGCAACGTACTCTGAAATGTTGATCTCTTTACTATAACCACTATCCATAAACGAAACCCATTTTCCCTGTACCAGGAAGGGTTGTAGCCGGCTATAGTCAAATGACGAATCAATGCCTTTTACGAGGATGCTTTCTATGTCGGTTCCATGGGTGAGGATAACAGATTTGGTTGCATAGCGTTCAATCGACTTCACTTCCGGCAGCGCCCGCACAATTCGCTCCACGGTGTCGTTCTTATTGATCGGGTATTCCTCTGCTATGCTCACGCGGTTCTCAATGTCCTGCTGCACATGGATATGTCCCCAAAAACTAAATACTTTATTGCTGATCACCTGCTGAAATCCATTAACGAAACTGAGGGCTACGATCATGACTGCAACACTGATGGCGGTGGCACCAGTTGCAAGCCTAATGATAAAGCGGGAGAAGGTATTTTGCCGGTTAAAGGCGATCCTGTTCGCAATAAAAATGGAGATGTTCAAACCGCACAATTTTGGTATCTTTCAAAAGTAAATATTTAGTACTACATGCAGCTTTTAAAATCCTTCGCTCTGTGCTTATTCCTCTTTTGTTTTGTGCTTTTACTGCCTGCTCAATCAAACCCTGAGCGCATCGTTCAAAAAAATATTCGCACCGTTCGCCTGCATAATTACGGAGACCAGCATGGCTTGCCGGTATATAAACTGGGCAGCGCCGACCGGCTGGAATTGCATTTTGATGACATGGATGCAACGGTCAAAAGTTATTACTACACCTACCAGTTGTGTGACTATAATTGGAATCCTGTACGGCTGAGCCCATTTGACTTTATTAAAGGTTTCACCCAGCAACGAATAACAACTTACCGCTATTCTTCCATCGCTTTTACGCGGTACACGCATTACCAGGCCATACTTCCTGATGGTAATTCCGTGCCCACAAAAAGTGGCAATTATTTATTGAAAGTGTTTTTGGATGGCGACACTTCGAAGCTCGCGTTTACCCGGGCGATGGTAGTACTTGATCCAAAGGCATCGGTGCTGGCGCAGATCATCCAGCCGTTTACCCCGCAGTTTTTCAAAACACATCAACGCGTAAAATTTACTGTAAACTTCGAGGGCACGAATGCATTTAATGCAAGCCAGCAGATCAAGGTGGTTGTCTTGCAAAATAATCGTTGGGATAATGCGCAGGGAAATGTGTTTCCAACCTTTGTGCGTGGGAATAACCTGGAGTACAACACAGAAAATCATTTTGTATTTCCTGCAGGGAAGGAGTGGCGTTGGGTAGACCTGCGCAGTTTTCGCTTACAGAGTGACCGGGTGGCAAGAGCAGATTATTCAAAAACGGCCACACGCATTTACGTGAAGCCTGATATCGATCGGTCTGCACAAAAATATATCTACTACCAGGATTTAAACGGCATGTACCGGGTAACCACCTACGAGACCATCAACCCATATTGGCAGGGCGATTATGCCACTGTTGATTTTAGTTTTATTACGCCAACGCAAACGCCATATGCGGGTAAAGAGCTATATCTTTTTGGTCAGCTCACTGATTACAAACTCACCGAAGAAAACAAAATGGTTTTCAATGTTGAGAAAGGCATCTATGAAGGAAGCCAGTTTTTAAAACAAGGCTATTACAATTACGGCTACATGCTGGTTGATCAAAATGATCCTACGAAAAGAGTTGAACTTGATGGTGATTATTGGGAGGCGGAAAACATCTATACCATCCTGGTATATTACAAATCTTTTACTGATCAATATGATCAATTAATCGGCATTGGAAAACTGAACACAAGAACCGATCAGCCCGGGATTACTTTTTAAAAAATCAGGTTAAGCAGTTTTATTTTTTTTCTAATAATTTTTTATTGTCGGCGATGCTATCCTATATTTGCACCGGCAAGTCTTATACGACCAGCTCCTGTTGAACTCCCCCAGGACCGGAAGGTAGCAAGGGTAGATGGTTGAGCGGTGCGATGTAAGTAACTTGCCATTTTTTATGCCCCCCTGTGAACAAGCGCTTCACTTGCTTGACAAATTATCTTAATAAATTACTTTGATTTGAATGTTGCAATTATTTTACTTTTGCAGCGCAATCTTTTTATAACAATCAAAACGATTTCCACCGTTGGTGGATACAGTATTATGAAATTTTTTATCGATACAGCAAACCTGGCGCAAATAAAAGAGGCAAACGATATGGGTATTTTGGATGGTGTTACCACCAATCCATCCCTGATGGCGAAAGAAGGCATCCAGGGCGAAGAAGCGGTATTCAATCATTACCGTACCATTTGCGAATTAGTAGATGGAGATATCAGTGCTGAAGTGGTTACAACAGAGTTTGATACCATCATTGCTGAAGGAAAAAAACTCGCCGCGATCCATCCAAACATCATTGTAAAAGTGCCGATGATAAAGGAAGGTGTAAAAGCGATCAAGTGGTTCACTGATAATGGCATTCGTACAAACTGCACCTTAATTTTTTCGGCCGGCCAGGCAATTCTTGCGGCAAAGGCGGGTGCTAAATATGTATCACCATTTATCGGCAGGGTGGATGATACCGGTTGGGATGGAATGGACCTTATTCATCAAATGCGCCAGATATTTTCGATCCAGGGTTACAAAACTGAAATTCTTGCAGCTTCGATCCGCAATCCAAATCACATCATCAAATGTGCTGAAGCCGGAGCCGATGTTTGTACCTGCCCGCTTGATTCTATCGTTGGTTTGCTAAAGCATCCATTGACAGATATCGGCCTGGCGAAATTCCTTGAAGACGCTAAAAAGTTCGCATAACATTCTTTGCAGTTACCATAAATTAAATCGACCAGGGTACTCACCTGGTCGATTTTTATTTTGTATGAATTCCATTTGTTGCCTGCTTTCAAATAGCCAGGTTGCTTTTGTTCTTTTTACGGTTTCGCTGGTTGCGCATTTCATTCAATAACTCTTCTTCGGTTTTCAATTGTTCGTTATCCGGCTTCGTTTTGATGTACATGTCAAAGCGTTTGTGCAGCAAAGGATTTTTCCTGCAGGTAACTTCAATCGTTATTTTTTCTTTGCTGAAATCTTTGTCAATCAACAGGCTGTTGCCAAAGAACTTTCCGTCTGAACTTTTGAAAATGATATCAGTGCTGTCTAGTGGTTGGTAAGAACCATTAGATAAAAGTCCATCCACATTAATGTAGTTATGAGTACCTCTCTTAAGGCTATCGGTGTAGAGATTGACATAGATGCTGTCGATCTTTTGAGCCTGCACCCCGGAAGTGAAAGCCAATAAAGAAATGAGTAGATATTTTTTCAACCAGGTGTTTTGGGTATTAGTGAAATTAATGTGCCAAAGGAGGGCTATAAATGCTGTGATTTTGCTAAAGTTTCGACGAAACCAACTATGAGAAGCAAATGAGTTGCGCAACTCTAAAACCTTAATTTGAAATACCAACGCGTTTATCGATATAATCAGTTTTTGACACCTGGTTTAACATAAACAAGGCGAGGTCGCCGCTGGTGATCTTGCTATTGTTTGGTGTAGGCAAATAGTCCGCATTGGTTACGAAATGTCCGGTTGCTTCAGCATTGATGATATCGCCGGGGCAGACAAACGTCCAGTCGAGATTGGAGGCCTTTAAAAATTCATAGGCTTTATAATGCTCTTTACTAACATGAAAAAATGCGGAAGGGTAATCAGGTGTATCAAGCACCAGCGTGTCCTCATCGGCATTCAACGATCCCATGCCACCGAGGGCAACAATGCGTTTCACGCCGGCCTTTTCCATTTGCGCTACGATGTTTTTCATACCAAGCGACCTGGTTACATCAGCGTCGGTAATGGCTCCGCCCAGGGCAGAAAGAACAGCGTCGCTGCCTTTGATGGCTTTTAAAACCTGGCCTTCATCAAACAGGGCACCCTGGATCAACTCGAGGTTGTCGTCTTTCGGCAGGTCTTCTGTAAATACATTTCTTCCGAAAGCTTTTACCTGGTGACCATTGTGCAAAGCCTGTTTTACCAATTCTTTACCCACCATACCCGTAGCGCCAAAAATTGTGATGTTCATGCTGATTCGTTTTAATAAAGTTATTTATAATTTTTGCGGTTGAATACACTTTCAGGTTTCGTCAAGACTTTAAGTGCTTGACTTCACATTCATATATGAAGCAGACAATTTATGGGCCGCAATTTTTTCGCCCGTTTTTGAACGGAAAAATTTTTTTGTTATGAATGATTTCCTCCACATCTTTGCAGCAACAAATGACAAAAGCAATTTTAAATAGCAATGGTTGGTGGTGGCACTCAATTCTTTGATGTGTCGCTATGCTATTGATTAAAATATCCAGGCCCCGACACAATGTGTTGGGGCTTTTTCATTTTACGACCGAAAGAGTAGCGCTAAATAATTTTTAATGATCCCGCATCCAGGGCAGGTATTAAGACTGAAAATGGAATTGCGAATAATGCCCGGAAGGGTTGGAGTATGAAAAAAATTGAGATTCGAACCAGTTCAAAAAAATTGCTTGCAGATGTTTACACCCCCGTTGGTATTTACCTCCGGTTGAGGGATCGTTTCCGGGATACCATCCTGCTCGAGAGTGCAGACTTTCATGCCGGGGAAAACAGCTACTCCTTCATCGGCATCAATGCAATTGCAGGTATCGAGATCCGCAATACCAGCACCATTGAATTTAAACTCCCGGCCCAGGCGCCGGAGAAGATCCACATTACCGATCCGGCAGACGTACCTACCCACTTGTGGAATTTTATGCAGCGCTTCGAGATAAGGGAACCGGCTTTGAAACCAATCAATGTTGCGCAGGGACTTTTTGGATATAGTGCTTATGACGCCGTTCAATTTTTCGATACCATCAAATTGAATGCACCTGAATTAAAAGATGTGCAATTAAAGCCGTCGGAAATTCCGCTGATGCGTTATCGTCTATACCAGTACGTTATAGTCATTAATCATTTCAAGGATGAACTGTATATATGCGAAAACAGTATCACCGGCATCGAAAGCGAAGTAGACGCGGTTGAAAGTCTCATCAAGAGCCGCGATGTTCCTACCTTTCCTTTTTCGCCTGTTGGGGCGGAAACCTCCAATCTTACAGATACACAATACATCGATATCGTAAAAAAAGGCATTGCCAGTTGCATGCGGGGTGATGTTTTTCAAATCGTTTTAAGTCGCAGGTTTGAACAACCATTTAACGGCGACGAATTCAATGTGTATCGTGCTTTAAGAAGCATTAACCCAAGCCCGTATCTTTTTTATTTTGATTACGGTGATTATAAACTCATGGGTTCCTCACCGGAGAGCCAGTTGATCGTGAACAATGGTAAAGCAATTGTTCACCCGATTGCGGGCACCTTCAAGCGCACTGGAAATGATAAGACTGATGAAGCGCTGGCAATTCAACTTGAAAATGATGTGAAGGAAAATGCCGAACACGTGATGTTGGTTGACCTGGCACGGAATGACCTCAGCCGCATGTGCACCGAGGTGGAGGTTACACAATTTAAAAAAGTCAATTACTATTCTCATGTGATTCACCTGGTAAGTGAAGTTGTTGGAAAGGTGCGGGAAGAAACAAACCCGTTCAAATTACTTGCGGTAAGTTTTCCAGCGGGAACCTTGAGTGGTGCACCAAAATTTAAGGCGATGCAACTGATCAACGAGAATGAGCCAACCGGCAGGGGCTATTATGGCGGCGCGATCGGAAGCATGGGTTTTGATGGAAGTTGCAATCATGCGATCATGATCCGTACTTTTCTCAGCGCAAACAATACGCTCGTTTACCAGGCTGGCGCCGGAGTAGTCGCTGCAAGCAAACCAGAAAGTGAATTGCAGGAAGTGAACAATAAATTGAACGCTTTAAAACAAGCCATTGTATTGGCACAAAATATTTAACATGAGAATACTGGTATTCGACAACTACGATTCTTTTACTTACAACCTCGTTCATCTTGTAGAAAAGATCATGCATGAGAAAGTAACGGTTTGTCGTAATGATAAGATCACGCTTGATGAGGTGGAGGCATACGACAAGATCATTCTTTCACCCGGGCCAGGTATTCCGCAGGAGGCTGGATTGTTGTTGCCATTGATCCGGCAATACGCCGCAACGAAATCTATTCTTGGCGTTTGTTTAGGTCACCAGGCAATCGGGGAGGCTTTTGGAGCCGACCTGGAAAACCTTACCAGTGTGTACCATGGCATTGCAACACCAATCAATATCTTAAATCAAAACGCGCCGATCCTGAAGGGAATGGGCGAAAAAATTGAGGTAGGTCGCTACCATTCATGGATCGTGAGTGATCTTGAATTTCCCGAGGAGTTGGAAGTGACTGCAAGGGATGACAACGGTTTCATCATGGCACTGCAGCATAAAACCTACGATGTGCAGGGCGTGCAGTTTCACCCGGAGAGCGTACTCACACCGGGCGGTGAACAAATGCTGCGCAATTGGCTGGGAGCCTAACCATACACTTCAGCCTTGCAGACATTTAACCCGCTCAACAAAACCTAAATACTGGTTGTAATGAAAAAGATCCTTAATTATTTATTTGAACATAAGTCACTCTCCCGCGACGAAGCAAAGGAAGTGTTACTAAATATTTCGAGAGGGGTGTACAATGAAAGCGAGCTCGCTTCCTTTATAACAGTATACCTTATGCGCAGTATCACCATCGCGGAACTGCAGGGTTTCCGTGATGCTTTATTGGAACTTTGTGTGGCTGTAAATCTCGATGGCCTCGAGGTCATGGATATTGTTGGAACCGGTGGCGACGGAAAAAATACCTTCAACATTTCTACCCTGAGTTGCTTCATTGTTGCCGGTACAGGAAACAAGGTCGCGAAGCATGGAAACTACGGTGCTACTTCCATCAGCGGATCCAGTAATGTTATGGAGCAACTGGGCTACAAGTTTAAAAATGACACCAGTAGTCTTCAACGCGAGATCAACGAAACCAACATTTGTTTTTTACACGCGCCATTGTTTCACCCGGCGTTAAAAGCCGTTGGGGCGATTCGCAAAAATCTCGGCGTACGCACTTTTTTTAATATGCTGGGGCCAATGGTAAATCCCGCTTTTCCCAAATACCAGTTGGTAGGGGTTTACAACCTCGAGATGGCCCGGATCTATAATTATCTCCTGCAGGATGCCAAGAGCAACTTTACCATTATTCATGGCCTGGATGGATACGATGAGATCTCCCTCACGGGTGATACAAAGGTCATCACCAATAAAGGGGAACAGATCTTAAGCGCGGAGACACTTGGTAAACGCACGGTGAGCGCTTCAGACATTTATGGTGGAGACACCGCCGAAGATGCGGCAACAATATTTGTATCCATTTTAAAAGGCAATGGAACCTGGGCGCAAAACGCGGTAGTGCTTGCAAACTCTGCCATGGCCCTTAGTTGTACCTGTAAGTATGGGGATTATGATGAGTGTTACCAGCTTGCAGTGGAGAGCCTTGAAAGTGGAAAAGCATTGCGGGTATTAGAGAAGCTTTGCGGGTAGGAGATAGGTATTCCCGCTTCATTAGATTTAGAAAAGCTGGATCCTTATTCAATAGCATTCACTAACCATAACCCATCCATTTTGAATTTCCGACAACATGAACATTTTAGATACCATCATAGAACATAAAAAAATCGAAGTAGCCCAAGCCAAAGAACGGGTGCCTTTCGATGAATTGAAGAATGGGAAATTTTATGATCGTGATATTATTTCGTTGAAACAGTTACTGAATGACGATTCAAAGACAGGCATCATCGCGGAATTTAAACGCCGTTCTCCATCGAAAGGAATAATCAATGACACCGCGGATGTAGCTGAAGTAACCCGAGCTTATACAGCCAATGGCGCCAGCTGCTTATCGATATTGACGGATGAACATTTTTTTGGCGGAACTGTTGCTGATATCGCGGCTGCCCGCTTTAACAATATCCCGATCCTGCGCAAGGATTTTATGATCGATGAGTACCAGGTTTCGGAAGCCAGGGCAATGGGTGCCGATGTCATTCTCTTGATTGCTGCCTGTCTTTCCCCGGATCGGGTAAAAGAGCTAGCCAGGTTCGCGACTTCCCTTAACCTGGAGGTGCTACTTGAAATTCATAACGAAGAGGAGTTAGCACATATCTGCGACGAGACGGAAATTGTCGGCGTTAACAACCGCGATCTGAAAACCTTCGTGGTCGACATTCAGCGATCCATTGAACTCAGTAAAAAGATACCAGCGAACAAAATCAAAATTGCCGAAAGCGGCATTCATGATGTAGAAACTATTTGTACTTTTAGGGACGCAGGTTTTAAAGGTTTTCTCATTGGTGAGAACTTTATGAAACAAGCGGATCCAACGATTGCTTTTGCCAGGTTTGTTGAACAACTAAAAAGCAAAAGCATAACATGAGAATAAAAGTCTGTGGTATTACGCAGGAGGAGCAGATGGCTATGTTGCCTGAAGTAGGAGCAGCCTTCGCCGGTTTAATTTTTTATCCAAAATCTCCCCGGTATGTCTTGCGGCACATGACGACAAACCAGATCAAGAAAGAAAATAATGTAAATAAAGTAGGCGTGTTTGTAAATGCTTCAGTTGAAGAAGTGTTGCAAATGGTGGATGAGTGCAGGTTGCACATGGTGCAGTTACATGGCGATGAATCTGCCCGCTACTGTGAAAAGATCGCTGATTATATTTCTGTTGTAAAGGCATTCAGGATCAGTGATTCAGATAACATCGGCTGGCGCATTAAAGAGTACATGGATGTTTGCGATATGTTCATGTTTGATACGGAAGGAGCGGGGTATGGCGGTACAGGTAAAAAATTCAACTGGGGAAAACTTCAGAATGTGCTGGTTGGAAAACCCTATTTTTTGAGTGGCGGTATAGAGCCGGCAGATGTAGAACAATTAAAAACTTTTGAAACACTCCCGGAAGCAAAAGCCTTGTTCGCCATTGATATCAACAGTCGCTTCGAAGTGATGCCCGGCGTGAAGGATATGGACGCAATTAAAAAATTCAGTCAACAATTACAATAACTAAAGAGAAGCAAATGAATATTAAAGTGTGTGGCATTACCCAGCTGAAGCAACTGCAACAGCTCGATGGATTAAACATTGATTACGCAGGATTTATTTTTCATAAAGATTCCCCGAGGTATGTGGTTGGAAAGATCTCTAAAGAAGAGATGCAGGCAACGGATTTTGATGTGAAAAAAGTAGGCGTGTTTGTGGATGCCGATTATGACGAGATCATGGAGGCGGTTGAAGACTACGGTCTTGATGTGGTACAACTTCACGGAAAAGAAACGCCAGAGCTTTGCGAACAACTTTCTGAAGATGTTGAAGTTATCAAAGCGTTTTCCATCAATGATGGATTAAGCTCAATATCCATTGATGAAATGGTAGCGGAGTATGACGACGTGTGTGATTATTATTTGTTTGATACCGCTTCGAAAGACGGAAAGACTGGCGGAACCGGAGTCCAGTTTGATTGGAAGCTGATCGGGAAAAGCAAAATCGAAAAGCCTTTCTTTTTGAGTGGCGGCATCGGAGTCGACGACGCCGCAAAAATAAAATCCTTCAAACACCCCGACTACTTTGGAATCGATGTCAACAGCAAAGTAGAAAAAAGCCCGGGCGTAAAAGACATGGCCTTGTTGCTGAAATTGAAACAAGGGTTAAAGAAAAATTAAGCTGGAACAGCCATCGATTGATCGGTTGGAACTACCAGACTAATAATCATCTTTCACAAGTTCATCGAGAAATTATTCAGCCAATTATGCTGGTCTCCCAGTTGCATGGCCTGGCAGTTTTAAAACAAATGTAGTTTGCTTATCAGGGCCAGTCCCGGAGAGTTAGCAGATAGAAAATTACGTATTATGGAGAAAGAGATTGAATCAGCGACGACGGCAAGTAATTGGGGCGTTAACGAACATGGCTACTACGGCAAATTTGGTGGGGCATTCATACCGGAGATGTTGTACCCGAACGTGCGCCAACTGCAGGACGAATACCTGAAGATCATGTATGATCCTGCTTTCCAGGAAGAGTTCGCTGCATTGTTAAAGGATTATGTAGGCAGGCCAACCCCGCTTTATCACGCAGCCCGGCTAAGTGCTAAATATGGCGCTTCTATTTACCTGAAACGTGAAGACCTTTGCCATACTGGTGCACACAAGATCAACAACACCATCGGGCAGATCTTGCTTGCCATTCGCCTTGGTAAAAAAAGGATCATTGCCGAGACGGGCGCTGGTCAGCATGGAGTTGCTACCGCCACCGTATGTGCGCTAAAAGGCCTCGAGTGTATTGTGTACATGGGGGAAAAAGACATTGAGCGCCAGGCGCCGAATGTTGCACGAATGAAAATGCTGGGTGCCACCGTTATACCTGCCGTTAGCGGTAGCAAGACCTTGAAGGATGCCACCAACGAAGCCATCCGGGACTGGATCAACAACCCGGGTGATACTCATTACATCATTGGCAGCGTTGTAGGGCCGCATCCTTACCCGGATATGGTCACGCGTTTCCAGAGTGTTATAAGCGCAGAAATCAAAAAACAATTATTAGAAAAGACAGGAAGCGAATTACCAACGCATGTCATCGCCTGTGTGGGTGGCGGCAGTAATGCGGCCGGCGCATTTTACCATTTTCTCGATGATGAAGCGGTTAAGTTGGTTGCGGTTGAAGCAGCGGGTTGTGGCCTTACCAGCGGCATGAGCGCTGCTACGACACAGTTAGGTAAACCCGGCATTCTACATGGTAGTAAAAGTTTGCTGATGCAAACCGCCGATGGACAAGTAGTTGAGCCACACAGCATTTCAGCCGGCCTTGATTACCCCGGTATTGGCCCCCTGCATGCACACCTGTTTACGAGCGGACGTGGCATATTCATGAGTGCAACGGATGAAGAGGCACTGCAGGCAGCGCTCGAAGTGAGTAAAACAGAAGGTATTATCCCGGCGCTGGAAACGGCACACGCTTTTTCTGTCCTGCCAAATCTAGGTCTCCGTAAAGATGATGTGGTTGTTATTTGCCTGAGTGGAAGAGGCGACAAAGACCTCGCAACTTATATGAAACATTTTCTTTGACCCAGCCCGATCAACATATAAAGATCATTCCCTTTCGCAAGGAACTTGCACCGAAATTCGCAGCACTCAATTATGCCTGGCTCGAAAAATATTTTGCCATCGAGCCGCTTGATCAACGCATGCTGGAAAATCCCACCCGGTATTTTATTGAACCTGGTGGGCATATTTTCTTTGCAACATTTGACGATGAAATTGCGGGCACCTTTGCTTTATTAAAAACCCTGGATTCGGAATTTGAACTGGCAAAAATGGCGGTAGCCGAGAACTTCCAGGGATTAAAAATTGGCAACCGCATGTTGGAATTTGCCATTGCGAAAGCCAAAGAATTGAAGTTAAAAAAACTCATACTTTACTCAAGCACAAAATTGCTACCCGCACTTCACCTCTACCGCAAATATGGGTTCGTCGAGGTGCCCGTCGGGCACTCGGAATACCTGAGGTCAGATATAAAAATGGAACTGGTAATAGAACAAATATGAACAGGATAGACGAATTATTTAAAAGAAAAAAGCACAACGTTCTCAATGTGTATTGCACAGCCGGATACCCGGCCCTGGATAGCATATTGCCTGTGATGCAATCCTTGCAGGACAACGGCGCCGACCTTGTAGAAATTGGAATGCCGTACAGCGATCCCCTGGCCGATGGCCCGGTAATACAACAAAGCAATATGGTCGCTCTTGAAAATGGGATGAGCATTCAGGTGCTGTTTGAGCAACTGGAAGCGCTGCGGCCAACCATTCAACTCCCGGTTATATTGATGGGCTACATGAATCCCATTTTACAATTCGGGCTCGAAGAGTTTTGCGAGGCTGCAGCAAAAGTAGGAGTGGATGGCCTCATCTTGCCCGATCTGCCGATATATGAATTCGAAACAGAATACCAACCATTGTTTGAGAAATATGATCTCCGGTTTATCTTCCTGGTGACACCAGAAACAAGTGAAGCCCGTATCCGGAAAATTGATGCATTGAGCAGTGGATTTTTGTACGCTGTTTCTTCTTCGTCAACAACAGGTAATAACAAGGTCATCAGCGACCAGGCCGGTTATTTTAAAAAATTGCAGGGCCTTGAGTTACAGAACCCGGTACTGGTTGGATTTGGAATCAAAGACAAGGAAACTTTCTCCGCAGCCTGTGAATTTTCAAACGGCGCCATTATTGGAAGCGCCTACATTCGGGCGCTGGAAGGAACAAATGACCTTAACCGGTCTACTAAAGAATTCTTAAATAGTGTACTCAATTAAACTGATGCTTAAAAACAAGTTAAATTGCGACCTCAACATTTTGAATATGAAAAAGTTTATACTTATTGGCTTGTTGTTCCCGCTTTTGGGAGTAGCGCAAAGCAAGACAAAACCAAAGGCTGCGGCACCAAAGAAGACTGTGTCAGCCAAGCCTGCACCTGTTAAACCGGCTGATGGATTTTTGATCACCGGGAACGTAACAGGGTTCCCCGACGGCACCAGCGTCGCTTTGTTAAATGGTCAAACCGGCGCACCTGAAATGGAGAGTACGGTTAAAAATAACCAGTTTGTTTTCACAGGTAAAGTAGCGACACCCGATTTTAAGATCATACTTTTTAATAAACAGCCGCCGTACATTACCTTATTCCTGGACAACAGCACTGTGAAGGTTTCGGGCAAAAAAGATTCGGTGGAAAAGTCTATAGTCTCGGGCTCAGCCTCCCACGCGGAATATACCGGCTTCATCTCTTCACTAGAACCCTACCAAAAATTATTCGCAGAAAATGCTGCGTATGATTCTGTGGCAACAAGTAACGCTATGGGCGTGATGACCGATTTTGTGAAGCAACACCCGGGGTCTTACATCGCCCCGCTCGCCATCATTCGTCATACGCAACTTGCAGATGATATTGCGGTTACTGAAGGATTGTTCAACCAACTTTCTCCTGAGGTAAAAGCTACGCCGATGGCAACGTATATCACCCAGATGATCGCCGAATCTAAAAAGAATCCTATCGGTTCTGTGCTCCAGGACTTTACCCAGGCTGATACCACGGGTGCGCCGGTGACGCTCGCATCTTACCGTGGAAAGTATGTCCTAATTGATTTTTGGGCAAGCTGGTGTCGCCCTTGTCGCCAGGAAAATCCAAATGTTGTTGCCAATTATCAAAAGTTCAAAGACAAAAATTTTACTGTCCTCGGTGTATCATTGGATAAGGCCAAAAATGCCTGGGTGGAAGCTATCCAGGCTGACGGACTTGCATGGGGACATGTAAGCGATTTGCAGGGTTGGACAAATGCAGTAGCACAACAATTTGGGATCACCAGTATTCCTCAAAATTTCCTGATCGGCCCCGACGGGAAAATCATCGGTAAGAACTTAAGAGGGCCGGCGCTTGAAAGAAAGCTCTCTGGTTTGTTGAAATAGACTTCTTAAATTAAAATTTTGTTAACAGGCTGTCTTCGAAGACAGCCTGTTTTATTTTGTTAGCAACGAAAGCCGGCTTGCGTTGATTGTTGCTGACTTTTTATTGCTTCCGAAAAAGGATACGATATCGAGTCGCCGCAGCCTATTTCAATATTGGCGCGTTAACAAATCCTATCGCATCACTGTCAAGGCAACAAGGAAAATGAATGCTATTTAGTAAAAGGGAAAGCTCCAAAACAAACAACCAGTTACCGCATAACAAGCCTTAAATAAAAAAGCCGCCTGCGTTAAGCAAGCGACTTGTTCTATCAATCCGGTTAATTAGTTTTTAATAAATTCACTTACCTGGATGGATTTGTCATCTCCGGTTGTCCTGATAAAATAACTTCCCGGTACCAGGCCTGTAAGTGGAACGCTCACGCGGGATTGTACCGTGCTGATCTTTTTCGAAAGAACGATCTTACCAGTCGCATCCAATACTTCTATCATCGTGATAGCGCCTGCTCTTTCTGACTGGATATTTAACGTATGTTGTACCGGGTTAGGGTAGATGCTGAATTTGTTTGCGGTGGTTACGTCCGAAATTGAAACGGGGTTGGTACTCCTGCTTAATTTAACACCTGCCAATGCGATCTTGCGAATGCGATGATTGTCGTAATCCGTAACAAAAAGATTCCCGGCTGGATCAGTAGAAATTCCATTTGGTGTAAGTATCTGGCCGCTTAAGGCAAGGCCTCCGTCACCATACTGTGGTCCTTTGCCCGCTACCGTAGAAATGATCCCTGACTTATTCACCCTTCTGATTCTTTCATTCGTATTATCCGAGATAAAAATATTGCCCGAAGTATCTACAGCAATACCCATAGGGTCTACGCCTGCTAAGGTCGCCAAACCGCCATCGCCGCTGAAGCCTTGTGAACCTTTACCGGCAATCGTTGTGATAATCCCTGTTGTTGAAACTTTGCGCACCCGATAATTTCTGCGGTCATTGATGATAATATTTCCCGCCTTGTCAACCTTCACGTTGTTTGGCCAAAAGAAGGTAGCCTGCAAAGCAGATCCGCCGTCGCCACTAAAACCCTGGCCACCGCTTCCTGCAACCGTTACGATGGTTCCGGTAGTTGTTATTTTACGGATGCGGTTGTTAAACTGATCTGCAAAATATACATTGCCAGATGCATCGCAAGAAACTCCATCCGGTCCAAAAAGTTTAGCGGTAATTGCCACGCCATCTCCACTAAATCCACCCGGTCCGCTTATCCCAGCAATTGTTGTGATAATGCCAGAAGTTGACACTTTGCGTATGCGATTGTTTGTGTAATCTGAAAAGAAAACGTTTCCTGCTTTATCAACAGCAACAGAAGTCGGTAGGTTGATAGATGCTGCTGACGCAGGACCTCCATCGCCACTAAAACCTGGTTTGCCTGTACCGGCAAGAGTTGTCATGATGCCTGTGCTGCTGATTTTGCGGATGCGATGATTTTCACGATCGACTACGAACACGTTTCCAGCACCATCCGCGGCTACGCCAACAGGATGATAAATTTGAGCTTTTGTAACTGATCCGTTATCTCCGCAATATCCGCCGCTGCCATTTCCAACCATCGTAGTGATGATACCTGTGCTTACAGTAACCTTCCGGATCTTGAAGCTGCCGGAAATTAATAAATTCCCGGAAAGATCAACTGCCACATTCCGTGGCCGGTACATCTGAGCAGCTGTTGCCAGTCCTCCATCTCCACCAAAGCCATTGGCACCGGTGCCTGCGACTGTTGTTACAATTCCGCTCGTGTTTACTTTTCTTATCCGGCTGTTATATGTATCACAAATAAAAAGGTTACCTGATTTATCAACCGCCAGGCCATTGATCGCGTTAAATTTTGCGAGGGTAGCCAAACCTCCGTCCCCGGAAAAACCGAGCCCGCCGATGCCGGCTGCCGTGGTAATAATTCCTGATTTATCCAGTTTGCGCACCTTACCATTCGGATTGTCCGCAATTAATAATTCTCCACTGTTGTTGAAAGTAATGGCCGATACAAATCCAAGTTGCGCCGAGGTGCCCGGTCCATTATCACCACCGATACCGGAAACGCCATTTCCAGCTACAGTCGAAATGATACCTGCCGTGGTCACTTTGCGAACCCGCCTGTTTGCGTAGTCTGCAATAAACATATTACCGCTTGCGTCAAGAGCAACCGCTACTGGTCCCTGCAAGCATGCTGAAGTAGCTAAACCGCCGTCGCCAGACCAACCACCTCTGCCGTTTCCGGCGATGGTAGTAATGATACCGGCAGGGGTTACTTTGCGTATGCGGTTATCGATATTATCTGCGATCAAAACGTTGCCGGCTGCATCTACTGCAACCTTCCAGGGGTTTCTCAGTTGAGCTGATTTTGCGAGACCGTTATCACCACTATACCCGGAAATACCCGTACCAGCCAGGGTAGAAAAAGTGCCGGCTGCAGAAAGCTTTAGAACAATGTGACGATCCGGAACGGCGATGTACATATTGCCTGCTGCATCAAGCACTTCACCCACCGGGTTCAGGCCAATGGATGTTGGTCCATAACCGTCAGAATTGAAGTTGCCTACAACAGAAGTAATAATTTGAGATTTAGTGCCTCCTGGGAGAATGGTGAGGGCACATAGAACAGCAAGGAACAGGGAGTAGTTCTTAATCATTAATTGGATTTTAAATATAAAGTAGATGATTCAATACACGAGTTGCAAAAACACCTGCGATAATCAATTTATATAACTAATTATCCATTTAAATACTTGCCGCCAATTAGCAAATATTGTACCGTGAACCATTATTCCACAACTTTTATTGCAAGAATTCCTGTCTATTTATACACATTATAAAAATTTGCGAGCAATTTGCTGAAATGTGGGTATGGTGGCTGAAAAAAGGATTTTCCTGCAAGAGATGGCAGTTGATGTGGAGGGTCGAAACTCTAAGCTGGACCGATGGAGTCTACTTATATTCGCCAAAAACCTTGCGCAATTCATCCGAAATTTCGCCGAGCGTACAATAATTTTCTACCGCTTCCAGCACGGCAGGAATAAGGTTGGCGGTTGATTGTGCAGCCTGGTTGATGCGTTGAAGGCAGCCGGCAACTAAGGCATTGTTGCGTTCTTGCTTTAACTTGTAGAGCTTGTCTATTTGCACCTGGCGAATGTTGTCATCTATTTTGAAGGAAGGAGGGGTGTATGCCTGGATTGACTGGAACTTATTGACGCCCACGATGATCTTTTCGCCACTCTCGATCTGGCGCTGGTATTCATAAGCACTCTTACCAATTTCGTCCTGCATGAATCCCTGTTCGATGGCGGCAACACTTCCGCCCATGGCATCGATCTTTTCTACCAGTTTCCAGGCCTGGTCTTCAACTTCTGTTGTAAGGCTTTCTACATAAAAACTCCCAGCCAGGGGATCTGCGGTGTCGGGCACACCACTTTCAAAAGCAACGATCTGCTGGGTGCGCAAGGCAATCCCAGCAGCTTCTTCTGTGGGTAAACTGAGCGCCTCATCGTACCCGTTAGTATGCAGGCTTTGCGTACCACCAAGAACCGCTGCCAGGGTTTGGATGGATACCCGGGTTACGTTGTTAAGCGGCTGTTGGGCTGTAAGCGTGGCGCCCCCGGTTTGGGTGTGAAACCGGAGCATCATCGCTTTTGGATCTGTAGCGCCCAGGTCCTGCATGATCACCGCCCACATTTTCCGCGCAGCCCGGAATTTTGCCACTTCTTCAAATAGATTATTATGCGCATTAAAGAAAAACGATAGGCGTTTTCCAAACACATTGATGTCCATTCCTTTTTCTATGGCTGCTTTCACATAGGCCTTGCCGTTACTAAGCGTAAAAGCGATCTCCTGCACGGCGGTGCTGCCCGCTTCGCGGATATGATAACCCGATATGGAGATGGTATTCCACTTCGGCACCTGCTCACCACACCATTCAAATATATCCGTGATGATGCGCATGGAAGGTTTGGGAGGGTAGATGTAGGTGCCCCTTGCAGCATACTCTTTTAAAATATCATTTTGAATGGTCCCGGAAATCTTTGAAAGATCTGCTCCTTGTTTTTTCGCCAATGCTATGTAAAAAGCCAGCAAAATAAAACCGGTTGCATTGATGGTCATGGATGTGGTAATGTCTTCGAGCCTGATGCCCTTAAACAAGCTTTCCATATCCTCCAGCGAATCGATGGCGACACCAACTTTCCCGACTTCTCCTTCCGATAAATGATGGTCACTGTCATAACCGATTTGCGTTGGCAGATCAAAGGCGACACTCAACCCATTCACACCCTGCGATAGGAGGTACTGGTAGCGCTTGTTACTTTCTTCGGCCGTGCTAAAGCCCGCATACTGCCGCATGGTCCAGAGCTTACCCCGATACATGTCGGGCTGAACACCACGGGTAAAAGGAAACGCACCGGGCAATTCATTTCCGTCCTCCGGAGCATCACTGGCAGTATACACTTCCTTTATTTCAATCCCGGAATCAGTGATCTTTTTTTTCATACAGTGGTAATAAGAAGTGTGCGGTGCAAGAGCGGAGTTGTCGTAAGATTTAGACAAGTTTTTTTACTTCGTATTGAATGGCATCCAGTACGATGTTGCTTAATTCAGCATTTTCCCTGGATGAATATTCAAGGATAAGTTTGCTTAGTTCGACCGCAGGTGCATTTGGGGGAAGCCCTGCTGCAAGTTGATTGATGATGTAAATATTTTGCTCCTTCATGTTATTCACTGCCTTCCAAACTTCCGGGTTTACGTATACCTGCTGCGTGGTGTTATGCTCAAATTCAGTACGGATATTTTCCAGCAACAGCATTTGTAACTGGGCTACACTAAACTCCGTGGAGTGCAAGCGGGTGACGAGGTTTTTTAAAGAAAGCCGGTCTGCCAGTAAGGTAAGTCGCTCGTAAGCCTGCAAGGGCAACCCGCTGTTGGCCGTGCGGGCCGCGGGCTGTAGTTGCGCCATGTCGCGCCTGATCATCCGCAGTTCGGTCATTAAATAAAACAGGAAAGCAAAAATAATTACGGTTGCCATTCCTTGTATTTCAACAAAACCAACTTCAAATAATAACATGATTATTTTTTTGTAAAAGTACGTTAAAGCTTTTCTAATTTTTCCCTGTTTCGCAAGGTAGGTTCCCTTCGGGTTTTCATTTTGTATTTACCTTTGCTCAAATTAAAAGTATGGAAATAACAATAGCAACACCGGTGAGTTTTACTGAGGGCGCCGTGGCAGAAATCAAACGCTTAATGAACGCCCCGGATTTTGATGCGACCAACTTATTGCGGGTAGGCGTTAAGGGTGGTGGTTGCAGCGGCATGACATATGTATTAGGATTTGATCAGCCGACTGAAAAAGATGAGCATTTTGAACTGGAAGGAATCAGTTGCATCATGGAAAAATCACATGGTATTTATTTAATGGGAATGGAGGTGGACTGGCAGGGAGGACTAAATTCCCGCGGCTTCACTTTCAATAATCCGAACGCAAGCAAAACCTGTGGTTGCGGTACTTCTTTCGCCGTTTAAACAGTTTACATATTATCGAAAAAGGCGACCAGCAATGGTCGCCTTTTTTATGTGCTTTAAGATTGTATACTTAGGAATTGTGTATTGACCAGGGAAACCGAAAAACGTCAACAGATTAAAAACTAAAAACCCATCCAGAAATGGACGGGTTTTTAGTTTTATTTCATACAGCGAATATGTTAAGCCTTCCTGGCTACAACCTGTTCTGTTTTTGTAATAACCGGTTTGTCACTGCCCATAATTTCAGCTTCTCCCAGTGGCTTGTCTTTAGCGAAATCCACCAGGATCGGCGCCGCAACAAAGATAGAAGAATAAGTTCCTGTAACAACACCAATCAACATCGCGAAAGCGAAACCTTTTGTAACCTCTCCACCAAAGATGAATAAGATCAACAAAGTTAAGAACACCGTGAGCGATGTCATGATCGTTCTGCTCAAGGTATCGTTGATCGCACGGTTGATGATATTGCCTTTTTCGCTTGCTTTTGAGCCTTTACTATACTCACGGATACGGTCAAACACGATCACGGTATCATTCATACTAAAACCAATTACAGTCAATACAGCCGCAATAAAGTGCTGATCGATCTCTAACGGGAATGGTACCACGTTCTTAAGAAACGAGAACACAGCCAACGTAATCAATACATCATGCAGCAACGCTACAATAGTACCCAACGAATAGCGCCAATCGCGGAAACGCAGGAAGATGTAAAGGAAGATGGCGATGATAGCGAACACGGTCGCTTTGATCGCACCTGCTTTCAGGTCTGCGGAAATTGTTGGTTGAATTGTTTGTGAGCTTTGAACATTATTGTCCGCAAACTGCTGGTAGGAGATACCTGGCAAAAATTGCTGCAGGCCTTCATACACCTTTGTCTGAACTTCTTCATCCGCATTTTCAACACCAACCTTATAAGAGGTGGTGATGTTCAAATGCCTGTTATCTCCAACGGTTTTGATCACCGGGAAATCACCTTCCAGTGATTTGCGCAGATCATCCTGCACCATTTCGTTTGTTACTGGCTGCGGGAAAGCAATGGTATAACTACGGCCTCCTTTGAACTCAACGCCCAAATGGAAACCATTAAAATAAGAGCCAACACCCAGTAACAATACCGCGATAGAAATTCCATAGGCCACCTTGCGGTACTTAATGAATTCATAACTCGCATGTTTGAAGACCTTCTTCGAAACAGTGGTAAAATAGTTGAAGTGACGGTTTTTGTTGGTCCAGAAATCAGTGATCAAACGGGATACAAGGATACCGCAGAACAAAGAAAGGAGGATACCAATGATCTGCGTAGTCGCGAAACCAAGCACTGGACCAAGACCGAAATAAAATAAGATACACGCGGTTAATAAAGTAGTAACGTGCGCATCAATAACCGGGGCTAAAGAGCGCCTGTAACCATCATTCACAGCCTGCGGATAGGCCTTGCCTTTAGTCAACTCTTCCTTGATCCTTTCAAATATGATTACGTTGGTATCCACGGCCATACCGATGGTCAACACCAAACCGGCAATACCAGCTGCGGTAAGTGTAGCACCAAAAGCGCTTAACACCCCGACGGTAAATAATAAGTTTAATATAAGAGAAATGTTTGCAACCCAGCCACCTGTGTTGTAATAAACAAGCATCAGGGCAAAGATCACGAGGAATGAAATTCCAAATGCCATCATACCTCCGTCAACGGCTGCTTTACCAAGCGTTGGTCCAACAATTTGTTCCGCAACGATTTTGGCAGGAGCATTGGTTTTACCGGACTTAAGAATGTTTGCCAGATCCTGCGCTTCTTCAGTGGTGAAGTTCCCGGAGATCTCGGAGCTTCCTCCTTCGATTGGTCCGTTCACATTCGGCGCTGAATAAACAACATCATCCAATACAATAGCGATAGGACGGTTGGTGTTGTCTGCGGTCATTTTAGCCCAAATCTTTGATCCAACATTCGTCATGTTCATTTTAATAGAAGGACGGCCACGCTCATCATAACCCTGGCTTGACTCTTCAACACCTTCACCTTCCAGTTTTGCTTTATCTGATCCGGGTAATGTTTTGATGGCATATAAAGGGTAGTAGCGCAAATCACCTTTGGGAGATTTTTCTTCCACACCCAGCATAAATTTTACGTCAGAGGGAAAAATACTTTTAACTGCTTCCATGTTCATGTAGCTGTTAAAAACGCCGGTATCCTTTAAAGCAATGCTACCGATAGAAGGAGAGTACATCTCTTTCCCGGTCTTGGGATCCTGTTGAGGAACAATAGGATTGATGACTTTAAAAAACGCGTTTTGATTGGCTGCAAGTTTAACAGAATCAACCGCTACTTTATTAATAGTATCAGCAGCGTTTACTCCGCTCAGGTAATCACTTACAGCTTTATCAGCTAATTGAAGCGGGCCTTCAAGTTCTTTAATGTTGTACACTTCCCAGAACTGGAGATTCGCGCTTGCCTGTAACAATTTGCGTACTCTTTCGCGGTCTGTAATACCGGCAAGTTCAACGTTGATAACCCCACGGTTTTCGTCAAGATTGATGGTTGGACTCGCAAGACCAAACTTATCAATACGTTTTACTAAAATTTTGTAAGTCTCAAGGATGGCGCCCTTTGCGGTAGTGCGTATTTGAGTGATCACCTGGTCATCGCTGTCAGTACTTTTAACAGACTTATTTGGTCCGGCAAAAAGGTTGGCTAGTTTCGTCGAGGCATTTTGAGCTTTGTAGGCATTCGAGAATAAAGTGATATAATCGTCCTCGCTGTTTACCTTCTGCGCATTAGCCGTTTGAATGGCTTTTAGCAAGGCCGGGTCCTTTGGATTATTGCTCATTGATTTCAACAAACCTTCCAGGCTAACGTCCATCGTTACGCTCATACCACCCTGCAGATCAAGTCCTAATTTTAATTCGTTTTCTTTGCACTTCTGGTAAGTAGTTCCAACGATCGGGTAGATGCTTTTATCTCTGGTACTGTCAAGAATTCTTTGCATGCGGCCTTTCACAAGCAATTCTTTTTCATCGCCCTTTACCGCAGGAAACTGCGATCTCACATATCTTTCTGCCTGCACTTTCACCTTCCCTTCGTAACTGCGTATCACCCAAGTGTACGACAGTTCCCAAAGCGAGATAAGCGTTAAAGCAATGGCAAAAAACCAAACTAAGCCTTTCAATTTCATAATCGGTTACTTTTAGAAGCTACTTTGTTAAATTTTTAGAAGTTTGCAAAGATAGGGGAAAATGGTATTGAAGATTGTAGCTGGTTTATTTTAGATTTTCCCTCATTTTGCATCGTAAAACGCACGTATGTTATTTAAAATTGTGAGGGGATTTTTATTCGTTTTTACCATGGTTCACTTCTTCGCTTGTACCGCTCCAAAAAAAGTTCAAATTCCGGTTGAAGAGCCTCTCGCACAGGTAGTTACGGAAGCAGCACCTCTTGACAGCACCCGCACTGATTATTTCATCGAGGAATTGTTAAAAAAGTACCCGCAATATTTCGATTCCATTCTCGCGAATCGCAAGGACTTAAATGTGCAGTTTATATACACCCAGGTTGACCGCGGTGCAAACGGAATGCCCTTGCTGAAGAACTATTATTTCAATCTCAATTCGGCCCGTTATTTCTACCCCGCATCGACCGTTAAGTTCCCGGTAAGCATTCTTGCCCTCCAACGCCTGAATGAATTAAGGATCAATGGGCTTGACAAGAATGCCACGATGATCACGGAGCAGGCCTTTTCCGGCCAAACTGCCGTCTACAATGATCCCACTTCGCCAGTGGGAAAGCCATCGCTGGCACAATACATTAAAAAGATCCTGATGGTAAGCGATAATGATGCCTTCAATCGCCTGTATGAATTTCTCGGCCCGGAGTACATTAACCAGGAACTTCATAAAAGAGGATACGGTGATGCACAGATCCTGCACCGTTTGGATATCGCACTGAACCGGGAAGAAAACCGGCACACTAATCCGATCAAATTCCTGGATCCTGCTAACCGGGTTCTCCTGGATCAGCCCATGAAATATAACCAGGCTTCTTACCTTGAGCGGAACGACTCCCTCGGCGCAGGTTACTATACAAATAAGGTTTTGATCAATGAGCCCATGAACTTCTCGCTCAAGAACCGGATAAGCCTGGAAGACCTGCATACCATATTAATAAGCCTTGTTTTCCCGGCAAAAGTTTCTGCCTCCCAGCGTTTCAATATCACGGAAGAAGACAGGAATTTTTTGTTGAAATACATGAGCCAGTTACCAACAGAAAGCACCTTTCCACCATATTCTGCTGACTCTGTGGCTTACTGGCCGGCCTACTGCAAGTTTTTGTTATTTGGCTCCGAAAAGCAATCGCTCCCAAAAAATATTCGCATTTTCAATAAGGTGGGTGATGCCTATGGTCAACTCACTGACGTCGCTTACATCGTGGATTTTGAAAAGAAGGTTGAGTTCTTTTTATCCGCCACCATTTATTGTAACAAGGACGGTATTTTGAATGATGATCATTATGATTACGATGAGATCGGCTTTCCTTTCATGAAACACCTCGGTGAAGTGATTTATGAACATGAGGTAAACCGAACGAAGAAATTGGTTCCAAACCTTAACGGACTCATGTTCACCTACGATAAGGTGAACTAGCTTTCCCTGCTGCTATATTTAAATTGAATCGCCTCCTACGTCCACGTTTGGAGTGCACCTTCCTGGATCTGAGGGGATCAGGCTTGCTGAGCATTGACCTGGTTTTTAAGATCAAAGGCTGGGTGAATTACTGTTTACGTCATACCTAACTTACTAATATGTACAATTTAAAAATCATCGTTGCCAGCACCCGTCCGGGGAGAAAGGGCCCGATCGTTGCGGACTGGATTTACGAAGTGCTAAAAGCAAACCCATCCTTTAGCACGGAACTCCTCGACCTGGCTGTGATCAACCTTCCTTTTTTTGATGAGACGAATCATCCGCGCCTGCAAAAATATGAGCACCAGCATACAAAGGACTGGAGCGCTATCATTGACAAAGCAGATGCCTTTATTATCGTTACCCCGGAGTATAATTTTGGGTACCCCGCCACCATCAAAAACGCGCTGGACTTTTTGTACAATGAATGGTGTTACAAACCCGTCGCTTTCGTGAGTTATGGTGGCCTTGCGGCCGGAACCCGTTGCATCCAGATGTTGAAACAGGTAGTAACAGCACAAAAAATGATGCCCGTTACCGACGCGGTCAACATTCCGTTCTTCACCAATCACATAAATGATGATCACGTTTTTGTGCCAGGCGAAACGATAACAAAGTCTGCGGAGGTTATGGTTGCGGAGTTGCTCCGCTGGACAGAAGCCCTGAAACCGATGCGTAACAAGCAAGGATAGACGAAGTTTTTGTTGAACGGCTTTCCGGCAATTGGCGCTCCTGTTTTCTTTAAGTTTTCTGCAGTTTTTACCAGATCGCTGGCCAGGATTTTTTCCTGCTATGTTCCGCGTACCGCGTATTACCTTTGCGCTTGCTTTTGTAATGGAAATTCTTCACGCTCATAATTTTTTTATATGGATTCCGGGATAGAATTAAAAGGTATCAATACGGCTCGTGTGCTCTCCATTGATGGGGTACAGAAAGCCAACTCCGGTCACCCCGGTTTGCCGCTTGGCGCTGCACCCATGGCCCATGTGCTTTGGGCGCACCAGATGCGTTACAGTCCTGCAAACCCGACCTGGCCAAACCGCGATCGGTTTATTCTTTCGGCAGGTCACGGGTGTATGTTGCAGTATAGTTTTCTTTATCTAACGGGGTATGATCTTACCATCGCAGACCTGCAAAACTTTCGACAATTACATAGCAAAACACCAGGCCATCCGGAGTATGGATTACTTGCTGGCATTGACGTAACTACCGGTCCCTTAGGTCAAGGGTTTGCCAACGGAGTTGGAATGGCGATTGCGCAACAACACCTGGCAGCAAGGTATAACCGGCCGGGTTTCGACCTGTTTGATTATCGCATCTACGCGATCTGTAGCGATGGGGACATGATGGAAGGGGTGTCTTCAGAAGCAGCCTCCATGGCCGGACATTTAGGTCTTGGCAACATCATTTATTTCTACGACGACAATCATATTTCTATTGAGGGCGATACGGCCCTGGCCTTCGATGAAGACACCGCGAAAAGATTTGAAGCCTATAACTGGCATGTGCAGGTATTGCCCGATGGCAACGACGTTGCAGCTTTAAATGCCGCGGTTGAAAACGCGAAAAAAGAAACAACACGTCCTTCACTGATCAAAGTGCGCACGCACATTGGTTTTGGAAGTCCGAACAAGGTTGATACAGCCTCCGCTCATGGTTCACCATTAGGCCCTGACGAAGTGAAACTTGTGAAAAAAGGTTTTGGATTTGATCCTGAACAGTTCTTCGCCGTGGCTGATGACGTGCTGCAATTTTACCGGGGAATTGGTGAAAAAGGCAGTGAAGCGGGCAAGGAGTGGGACACGCTTTTTGCTGCTTATAAGAAAGACTTCCCTGGGCTGGCTGCAATGTTTGAGCAGGAGAATAGTGGAAGCCTTCCCGAAAAATGGAGTGATCCGATCCCAGTTTTCAAAGTGGAAGAAAAGGGAATGGCTACCCGGAAAGCATCCGGGAAAGTTTTAAATGCGATTGCTGCAGGCTTACCATCGTTGATCGGTGGTTCCGCGGATCTTTCTCCTTCGACAGATACCATGCTGGAAAAGTTTTCTTCTTTTTCCAGGGACGACCGAAACGGGCGCAATTTTCATTTTGGCGTTCGCGAACATGCGATGGGCTCGGCATTGAATGGAATGGCATTAACCAACGGCGTAATTCCGTATGGTGCAACCTTCCTCATCTTTTCTGAATATATGCGTCCCGCGATACGGCTGGCCGCAATCATGAAGATCCGCCCCATTTTTATTTTTACCCACGATAGCATCGGGCTCGGAGAAGACGGCACAACGCACCAACCAATCGAACAACTGGTCTCGCTCAGATCCATCCCAAATATTACCCTCATTCGTCCCGCAGATGCAAACGAAACTGCGCAAGCCTGGAAGGTGGCCATCGAACATTCAGGTGGGCCGGTGGTGATCGTGCTTACCCGCCAGAACTTGCCCATCATTGACCAGGAAAAATTTACACCCGCCACGGAATTAAAACGCGGCGCCTATGTTTTAGCAGATGCTGATACAACACCTGAAATTATTTTGATCGCAACCGGATCGGAAGTTTCATTGATTGTAAAAGCGCAGGCAAAATTAAAAGAACAAGGCATCGCCGCGAGGGTTGTAAGTATGCCTTCCTGGGAATTATTTGAACGCCAGGATGCAGCCTATAAAGAGTCTGTTTTTCCGAACGGTATGAAGAAACGTTTGGCAGTTGAAGCTGGGTCAACGCTCGGTTGGCACAAGTACCTTACCGACGAAGGCGGTATGATCGGAATGCACGGTTTTGGTGAGTCTGCCCCAGCGGAAGAACTGTTCGAATTGTTCGGTTTTACGGTTGACAATATCATCAGCGAAGCGAAAGCCTTACTTAACAAATAATCCATCAACTAACGTCATGAAAATTGGAATTGCAGCCGATCACGGCGGCTTCGAATTGAAAGAGTCGCTGAAAAAATTTGTTGAACAACTGGGTCACGAAGTGAAGGACTTTGGTGCCTTTGCGCTTGATAATGCTGATGACTATCCCGACTATGTTGTCCCCTTAGCAAGGGCCGTTGCGGCACAAGACGTCGTGCGTGGCATTGCGGTCTGCGGTAGCGGAGTAGGGGCAGCGATTGCCGCCAATAAAATTGCGGGCGTCCGGGCTGCATTGATCAATGATCATTACTCAGCCCACCAGGGCGTAGAGCACGATGACCTTAACATCCTCTGCATTGGCGGACGTGTTTCCGGTATCATGGCTGCGCAGGATTTTGTGGAAGGTTTCCTCGGGGCGAACTTCACCGGTGAAGAAAGACACAAACGCCGCCTGCAGAAAGTAAGCGACCTGGAGAAATAAGATCAGCCGCGTGTAGCCGTTGGCGTTGCTACATTATTTAAGCTAAAAGCGAACAGATAAAATTCCACTAAACACGATGCAAAGCAATAATTTGAAAGTACTGTTCATGGACATCGGGGGCGTACTTTTAAGCAATGGGTGGGGACATGAATCCCGCGAAGAAGCAGCCCGGGTTTTTAACATTGATTACACCGCGATGAACCGAATCCACGAGTTTATTTTCAATGTGTACGAGATCGGCAGTATTAACCTGGAACAATACCTTGACCTGGTTGTTTTTAATGAGCCGCGGGATTTCACCAAGGAAGATTTCAAATCTTTTATGTACGCCCAGTCGGTTGAATTGCCGGGGCTGTTGCAATATATGATTAATTGGAAAAAATCTGGTTGTGCTTTCCGCACTATTTCCATTAACAACGAGCCAAAAGAACTCAACGATTACCGGATACGAAAATTCAAGCTGCACCAGTGTTTTGACGCTTTTATTTCATCCTGTGAAGTTGGCATGCGCAAACCTGATCCAGGCATTTTCAAATTAGCGATGGGGGTGGCCCTTGCAACCCCGGACCAATGTTATTATTTTGATGATCGCCCCATGTTGGTGGAAGCTGCCTCACTATTAGGCATAAACGCTTTTCATCACCAGGGCTTCGAGTCAACCAAACAAATTTTGGAAAAATTATAAATCAAAAAAAAATGGAGCAGGGAAATTATTCATTTGGTATGATCGGGTTGGGAACAATGGGCCGCAGCCTTTTGTTAAATATTGCCGACCACGATTTTAGCGGCGCAGGTTATGACAAGGACCTTGAAAAGGGCAGGCTGCTTGAAGAAGAAGGGAATGGAAAAAAAGTGAAAGCTTTCGCGAGCTTACGTGAATTTGTCCAGAGTTTACAGAAGCCCCGGTCAATAATGATGCTGGTTCCCGCCGGGCGAATAGTGGATAGCGTTATTGAAGAATTAATTCCCTTGCTGGAAAAAGATGACATCATTATTGACGGCGGTAATTCACATTTTAAAGACACCACCACCCGAGTCGCCTACCTGGAAGGGAAGGGACTGAATTTTTTCGGTATGGGTGTTTCCGGTGGCGAAGAAGGAGCCCGTAAAGGTCCAAGCATGATGCCGGGAGGAAATAAAGAAGCCTACAGGCATGTGAAACATATTTTTGAAGCCATTGCTGCGAAGGTGAATGGCGAAGCCTGTGTTACCTATATTGGTCCCGGCGCTTCGGGACATTTTGTCAAGATGGTTCATAACGGTATCGAGTATGGGCTAATGCAGTTGATCGCGGAAACATATGAAGTGATGAAGAAGGGCTTGTCACTCGACGATGCAGCCATTGCGGATATTTTCAAAACCTGGAATGAGGGTCGGTTGCAGTCATTCCTGATGGATATCACAAAGGATATTTTTGTTTACAAAGAAAAAGGTGTTGATCATTTGTTGTTGCACGACATTAAAGATGAAGCCCGTGCGAAAGGAACCGGGAAGTGGACCTCGCAGGAAGCGATGGATTTGGAACTTCCCGTAACAATAATCGATACGGCGGTGTCCATGCGGGACTTGTCCAAGTACAAAACTTTACGCACAGAGATCTCCGCAAAATTTGGTAACGATTCCGTTGCACCCATCTCCGGTTCAACTGCGGAGCTGGTTGCTGCGCTGGAGCAGGCCTTTTATTTCGCAATGGTGATGTC
>JAURWD010000165.1 GCA_030655145.1 Ferruginibacter sp. | reverse complement strand
CTGGATTATGATCTGAATACAACTAACTACCGTTTCAATCCCAGGTCGGGCAATGAATTTCGACTACTTACCTCGGTGGGAATTAAAACAATTGACAGGAACAACGAGATTGTTAGCTTGACCGACCCTGTTTTCGATTTCGCAACTTTATATGACACCCTGAAGCTGAAAACATACCAGGTAAGGGCAAAACTCACGGCAGCTCATTATTTCCCAATTGGGAAGAAAAGCACGTTAAAATCAATTTTCAGTGGCGGCCTGTTTGGCAGTCCGACCATCTTCAGGAACGAGTTGTTTCAAATCGGCGGGTACAAATTACTGCGTGGTTTTGACGAAGAAAGTATTTATGCTTCGCGATATGGAGTGGTGACGCTGGAATACCGAAACCTTATAAGCTTGAATTCTTACTTGTTTACTTTTATGGATCTCGGGTGGGTGAAAAATAATTACCAGGCAGTGAACGTTAGCAATAATTTTATTAGTGGTGGTATAGGCCTGGTTTTCGAAACGAAGGCCGGTCTCCTCAATATGAGTTTCGCGGTGGGTAAACGAAATGATGTAAACTTTGATTTACGGCAAGCGGCAAAAATTCATTTTGGGTATATTAATTATTTCTAGGCAAAATCAATCTAATTTCGTTTACTAATCTATCAGTGTTGAAGCAGGTTTTATTCTATGCATTTCTTCTCGTTTTTCCTGCGTTGGTTTTTTCTCAGCAACCAGATACTTCGAAGCTCCGTCCGGATTCTGTCCGACTTACAATTGATTCAGTTCAGCTAAAGCAGGATTCGGTGATGCCTGCAAAAATCGATTCGCAGGCGATCAAAAAATTGATCCGGGATTCTGTAGCGGGTGCCTATAGAAATAATTACTTGTCCTCTTGGAACCGACTCTTGAAGGAGAATCAATACCTGAATTCTCAAGCTAAGGCAGTGGCCATGCCAGCGCATCCGCGGCAATCTGTTCCCGACGATAACGTTTTCTACCTGCTTCTCATAATCATCGCCCTGTTGGGTTTTTTACGCTTTTTTTATACCCGTTACTTCAACAATCTTTTCCGCGTATTCTTTAACGCGTCTCTCCGGCAAAGCCAATTGACGGACCAACTCTTGCAGGCAAAGCTGCCCTCGTTACTGTTCAATATTTTTTTTGTTCTAGCAGGCGGAGTGTATGTGTACCTGTTACTCCGGCATTACAACTGGATAACAGCAGAAAATTTCTGGTTAGTTGTGTTGTATTGTGGTGTCAGCCTGGGGCTGGTCTACTTCGTTAAATTCATTTCCTTAAAATTTACCGGCTGGGTAACTGGGTTTAAAGAAATCACTAATACCTATGTTTTTGTCATATTTCTCATAAACAAAATATTAAGCATTGTTTTGCTTCCGTTGATTGTTGTGATGGCCTTCTCTATCTCCACCCTGGCAACAGTTGCGGTAATGATTTCTTTGCTGTTGGTCGGACTAATGTTCCTGTTAAGATTCTTTAGATCATATGGTTTATTACAGCATCAATTAAAAATCAGCAAGTTTCATTTTTTCATGTATGTAATTGGAATTGAGGTGATTCCTCTTTTGTTGATTTACAAGGGCTTGGTGCTTTTATTGAGTAAAAACCTCTAACTTTGTGATGCTTTTCAATTAATTAATCCATATGGTTAACAAGGGAGACTCAAAAAAGGAATCAAAGACCAACGTGGTAAAAAAAGTTCTTATAACCCAGCCCCGACCCGAAGGCGAAAGGTCGCCTTATTTCGAACTTGCTAAGAAACATGACATTGAGCTCCATTTCCATCCTTTTATTAAAGTAGACAGCATTCCTGCCAAGGAATTTCGCAAGCAAAAGATTGAAATCACGAATTACACAGCTGTGATTTTCACCAGCCGGCACGCTATAGATAACTTTTTTCGCGCGTGTGACGAAATGAAAACGAATATCTCCCAGGACACTAAATATTTCTGCATTACCGAAGCGGTTGCTTTATATCTGCAAAAGTTTATTCTCTATCGAAAACGGAAAGTTTTCTATGGTGCCGACGGTTCTAATAAAAGCTTATTTGATGTGATCAATAAGCACAAAGACAACGAGAAGTTCTTATACCCCTGCTCTGAATCCTTCGATAGCGAGATCACTAACTGGTTAAAAGATCACCATTGCGAATACGCCACCCCGGTCCTTTATCGCATAGTAAGCAACGATATTAAAGAAGTAATTGCAAAGAATTTTGACGTGATCTGTTTATTTACGCCCGGTGGTGTTAGAAGCCTATTGGAAAATTTCCCGGAATTTCAACAAAATGGTACCCGTATCGGCGTTTTTGGTGCCAATACCCACAAAGCTGCTGAGGAAGCAGGACTAACGCTCCACATCAAAGCGCCCCAACCCTTGGCTCCAAGCATGGTTAGCGCTCTCGAAATTTATCTCACCTCCTTAAAGAAAAAGTAGAGAATCATTTTTACTAAAAGTTAACGTTTAAAGTAAGGTGGAATCTAGATTCTGCCATATTTTCGGGCTACTTTTACAACCCCCATTTTTCCAAAACACTTAATTTTTGTCCAGGTCAATCTGCTAACATTGGTTTGCATTGGCCTACATATTTGTTAAATGAATACTAGGTTTCAGAATAACCTTATAGGAGAATCCAGTCCGTACCTGTTGCAACACGCACACAACCCGGTTAATTGGTACCCCTGGGGTAAGGAAGCCCTCGAAAAGGCGGTCGCTGAAAACAAGGTTATTTTAGTGAGCATTGGATATAGTGCCTGTCATTGGTGTCACGTTATGGAGCGGGAAAGCTTTGAAAATGAAACGACGGCAGCCTTAATGAACAAGCATTTTGTAAACATCAAGATCGATCGGGAAGAGCGGCCGGATCTTGATCACATTTACATGGATGCGGTCCAGGCAATTTCCGGAAGTGGGGGATGGCCATTAAACGTATTTCTTACGCCAGAGGCGAAACCATTTTTTGGTGGAACATACTTTCCTCCGTCACCTGCTTTCAACAGGCCGTCCTGGTCCGATGTTTTACAGGGAATCTCTAAATCCTGGACAGAAAAGCAAGCTGAGATTGAATCCCAGGCCGATCACCTTACGAATCATTTAAAACAGTCTAATAATTTTATTCAGTCCGGGCCAGCTTTTGCCCCAACCCAGTATAACCAGCAGCTGGTTGCTGAGGAGGCGGAGGAGATGTTTTCAGCCATAATGAAGACGGCTGATAAAGAGTGGGGCGGCTTTGGAAAGGCCCCGAAGTTTCCCCAGACGTTTACCATCCAGTTTTTACTTCGGTACCATTATTTTACAGGGAGCGAAGAAGCGTTGCAACAGGCCTTACTTTCGATCGATAAAATGTTAGATGGTGGAATTTATGATCATGTAGGTGGTGGACTTGCCCGGTATAGTACAGACCAGGAATGGCTGGCTCCTCATTTTGAGAAGATGCTCTATGACAATGCTCTACTGGTTAATATTCTTTGTGATGCCTACCAGTTAACGGGCAATAAGCGCTACGAAAGCGCAATTCGAAAGACAATTGGGTTTATTAGTGCGGAGTTATCAAGCGCGCAAGGTGGATTTTATGCTGCATTGGATGCAGATAGTGAAGAAGAAGAGGGGCGATTTTATGTTTGGCAAAAATCTGAGGTGGATGCTGTTCTTGGAAAAGACTCAGCTTTATTTTGTGCGTTTTTCGATATTTCAGAAGGCGGCAATTGGGAGCATAAGAATATTCCAAGGGTATTAACTCGGATTGATGAATTTGTTCGACTCAACAAATTAGATAAAACGGATTTTCAACGTTTGGTAGACGACGCTCTTCGCCGGTTGTTCGAGGTTCGTTCGGCGCGGGTGCGTCCTGCCCTCGACGACAAGATCATTCTCGGCTGGAATGCGTTGATGGTAGATGCTATTGCTAAATCTTCTGTGGTTCTTCAGGATTTGGGATATTCGATCCAGGCAAAAGAAAGTTTTCAATTTCTTGTTAATAATCTTGGGAGCACCAGAACTGGTGGGCTGATGCACACTTACAAAAATAAAACTGCAAAATACCCAGCCTTCCTTGACGATTATGCGTATGT
>JAURWD010000155.1 GCA_030655145.1 Ferruginibacter sp. | reverse complement strand
CATTTGAAGAATTATTTTTTTACAAAGCATGGCCTTCCTAAAATCGCGAATGAAAAGATTTCAAAAGTATTACTTAGAAAGTATTTACCAACCAACCCTGTCATAATTGATTGTGGCGCCCACGATGGATCAGATTCAATTGAACTAGCTAAATTATTTAGAAAAGCTTGTATCCATTCATTCGAGCCCGTTCGAAACTTACACGAGCGGCTTGCAAGAAATGTAAAAGAGTTTCCCAACATTCACATTCATAGAATTGCATTATCTGATGAAAATGGAATTCGGCGGTTTTACATCAGTGAGGGGCAATCCGACGCGTCCAGTTCGTTGTTACCACCGGCCTCGCATCTCATTGATCATCCTTCCACCCTTTTTTCGGCGGAAGTTATGGTTAACACACTGACGTTAGATACATGGGCGCAAACACATGGAATCACGCAAATAGATATGTTGTGGTTGGATATGCAGGGGTTTGAGATGAAAATGCTCCAAGCGAGTCAAACAATACTATCCACAGTTTCTGTTATTCATACTGAGGTAAGTACACGGGAAACTTACAGAGGTGTTGCACTTTATCCTGAGTTAAGAGCATTTCTGGAGGCACTTGGGTTTGTAGTTAAACTTGAAGCTATCCCGTTAGGGTGGGATATGGGAAATGTTCTATTTATCAAAAAACAGTGATTGGAAAAAAGTCTGCAGTTAAGTGTTTTGATGACGGCGTATAACCGTGAGAATTACATCTGCGACGCTATTGAGAGCGTTTTAAAGTCCACTTTCAACAATTTTGAGTTAATCATTGTTGACGATTGTTCTTCAGATCAAACACTCTTTAGAGCCAGGCGATATGAATTAATGGATAATCGTATCAAAGTGTATTCTAATGACACCAACCTGGGCGACTACCTTAATAGAAATAAAGCTGCGAGCTATGCGACTGGTGATTATTTGATGTATGTAGATTCAGATGATACAATTGAAAATGACGGTATTGTAAATTGCGTCTCCGCGATGGCAAGTTACCCCGAGGCTGCCTTTGGGATCTATAACAAAACCTACACCCGGGAAATTAGCATAATGGGTTCACTTGTCGCTATTAAAAACCATTTTTTCAAAGAACCTTTTTTGTTGATTGGTCCGGGTGGTACGATTATTAAGAGAAAATTCTTTGAGGAAATAGGGGGCTATCCTGTAAAGTACGGCCCTGCGAATGATATGTATTTTAACTTGAAAGCGGTCAGTCAATCAAGTATCGTGTTGTTGCCATTCGAATTTGTTAATTATCGTCGCCATATTGGCCAAGAAATTAATAATTGGAGGTCATATTTGTTTAATAATTATCTCTATTTAGACGATGCGCTTAAAGAATTACCTCTGAATCTTTCTTCTAAACAAAGAATGTGGATTAGCAATAAAAATAAACGACGGTTTTTAGTCAACCTGGTTAAATATTTTTTTAAATCTGGTGATATGAGTACAATTAAAAGCAGTATCAGTAAAGCCGGCTTTCAATGGCAGGATGTACTGAAAGCAATTTTTCATAATTAATCATCGACGAATATATGTCCACTGCTTTTTATAACGACCACTACTTTCGCTCATCAATATTTAATTTTGACTACGGCCCGGTTGCTGATGCTATACTGTCGGAATATGCTCCCAAAACAGTAATTGAAATTGGCTGTGGGAACGGCGAGTTAACTAAAGCACTTGCGAAAGAAAAAATATCTATCGTGGCCATCGATGGCTACTCCAACCCTGATTTTAAAAATTATGCGAACATTGAATTTCATCGCGTGAACCTGAATGATGCAGGTGCGTTGAATACATTTCGGTTCGGGCAGAAGAAATTCGACCTGGCAATTTGTTTAGAGGTGGCGGAACATTTAAAACCAAATGTATCACGGACTTTAATCGAGACTCTAACTAGTTTAGCGGATATTGTTATTTTTTCTGCCGCGGTACCCGGGCAAGATGGGGACGGCCATGTCAACTGCAGGGAAAGATCGTTTTGGCATACTCTGTTTGATGATCAAAATTTTCTTCTGCGGGATACAATTCGAACACAGATCCGCAACAATCAAAATGTCGGAAGATGGTATGCATTGAACATTCTTGACTATGTGAAGAACTCAATCCCTCCCTCCATAGATGCCTACAAACAGGTTGTTGCCAATCTCGTAGCATCAGAATCAGCAGCAGCTTCACATTATTACCTGGCTAATCGAAAACTGGATTACAAGAATCAATTATTGAAAATGGATTGGATCTGGGCGATGTTTAAATTGAGAAACGGGATTAAAAAAATACTGGGTAAACCGGCAAATCCTTTTGATAAGATTTAGTATCGCGAATGATTAAAGATTTTAATTCCCCATTCGTTTCTGTTATAATGCCTTGCTTTAATGCAGCACTTTTTATACGTGAGGCAATTGAAAGTGTCTTGAAGCAAACTTACCCATTTTTTGAACTGATCATAGTAAACGATGGCTCCACAGATGAAAGTGAAAGCATCATAAAGTCTTTTAATGATAGGCGAATTGTGTATGTTAAACAGGAGAACCAGGGACAGTGTGCAGCATGTAACGCAGGTTATAAATTATCATCAGGCTCACTTATTAAATTTTTTGATGCGGATGACCTACTGTCACCAAGCGCCTTACGCCAGCAAATGATGGTTTTGACGGATAAGCCAACCAGCATTGCATACATGAAATGGGCACGCTTTTATAAAAATGATGTTACAACCAGGGATCCAGGCCCGACCCAAATTGACCGCGATTGCCCACCAATGGAATATCTGACCTGGCAACGCAATACGGCTATGCTTCAGTGTGGAATCTGGTTGTTCCCAAGGCAACTACTGGAAGAAAACGGGCTTTGGGATGAAAGATTGTCTCTAATAAATGACACGGAGTTTGTGACAAGAATATTACTACAATCAACGCAATTGGTGTATGCGGATAATTGTGAATTGTTGTACAGGACGAACTTCAATTCAGGAACGTTATCACAAACATTTACTCATAATGGCCTCCATTCTGCATTGTTGTCAATCGACCTGATGTCTGAACACTTGTTGCGTCATGAAAATTCAGATAGGGTTAGAATATTAATTGCTCAATCTTACCAAATGCTTCGGGAATGGGCCTTTCCACGGCACTGGTCGTATACGAAAATAGTGGAGCAAAGACTTTCGAAATACAAGGATATTAAAATTCATTACAGGAGCTCAGGAGACATATTTAATTTACTGAGTAAATTTTGCGGGTGGAAAGTCGCCCGCTTTTTTCAATATTATTATTATCTAATGCGCTTTAGCCGAAGATAGACAATGGAGTTGATTTTCAAATTGACAAAGGTAGTGCCCCAAAAGTAGAGTGAGATGTCCGGAACACGCTTAAAATAAATGGTTCAACAATAAAAAATTACAATACTTATCAAACGTTTTTTCCTTTGAAGATTTTAATGGTAATGGATCCGGGTATCCTGGTACCTCCTGTTGGATACGGAGGAATTGAACGCCTGGTGGAGATATTTGCTATCGAATACAAGAAACTGGGACACGAAGTACATTTACTCGTAACCCCTGGGTCCTATGTTGAAGGCTGCATCGTACACCCCTTTGGAAAAGAAGGATTTCCTCCAAAAAAAAAGGACGCCCGAAAGGCTATACCTATAGCCTGGCGTTTTTTGTGGAGGCACAGGAACTACTTTGACCTGGTACATAGTTTTGGAAGGCTTGCATACTTGCTGCCGATCATGGGGCACCCGGTTAAAAAGATTATGACTTACCAGCGGGAAATAGATGGCCGAAACATTCGTTGGGTGAACAGGCTCCGCTGCAACAACATGTTTTTTACAGCGTGCAGTAAAGATCTCTTGTCGCGTATTGAAGGGAATGGAAACTGGGCCGTCGTGTATAATGCCGTTAGTTTTGATAAATACTCATTAAGTGAGCTGGTTCCCGCAACTGCGCCGCTTATTTTCCTCGGGAGGATTGAAAGAATAAAAGGGTGCCATACTGCTATTCAACTTGCGAAACGTACGAATAATACCCTTGTGATCGCGGGTAACATCTCTGCATTACCGAAAGAGATTGACTATTTTGAAAATGAGATAAAGCCTTTTATTGATGGTAAGCAGATCATCTATGTCGGTGCTTTGAATGATGAACAAAAAAATCAATACCTGGGCGCCGCAAAAGCATTGGTATTCCCCATTGAATGGAATGAACCCTTCGGTATTGTAATGATCGAAGCCATGGCCTGTGGTACGCCGGTAATAGCTTTTAATAAAGGCTCGGTAACCGAAGTGATTGATGAAGGGATTACCGGCTTTAAGGTTGACAGTTTTGCCCAAATGGAACTAGCAGTAAAAAAGCTGGATACCTTCGACCGTGCATCATGCCGTGCAAGGGCTAAATCCAGGTTTGATGCACCCCAGATAGCCCTGCAATACCTCGATAAGGTACATAAGAATTCAAAGCAAATTGTAATTGTAACCACAGGCCAGCCGGCAGCAAATCCACGGGCGCTGAAAGAATACCAGGCATTGAAGGATGCGGGATACCAGGTGAAAATGATCTACAGTTACTCGCTTGGTTGGTCGCACGAGGTAGATGAAGAAAAATTCAAAAAGAAAATTCTAACAAGGAACGATTTCATACAGGTTGGAGGTAACCCTAAGACAAGTCGTGCCCGGTATTTCATGTCCCGGTTTGTATTTAAAATATTCGAGAAAATACGATGGCTGCCGATACCATTTATAAAATATATGGTCACCGCCAGATCTTCATTTTCACTTTGGCTAGGTGCCTCCAGGATTCCCGCCGATCTTTACATTGCTCACTATCCAGGAGCGTTACCGGCGGCAAGAAAGGCTGCGAAAAAGCATAACGCACTCCTTATTTTTGACGCGGAAGACTTTCATCGCGGGGAAACCCCTGAACACCGCTATCATATACCACAGGCCATTTATATTGAAAACCGGTTTTTGCCTTCTGTTGACCTTATGACGGTGGCAAGTCCATTGATTGGAAATGCCTATAAGC
>JAURWD010000153.1 GCA_030655145.1 Ferruginibacter sp. | reverse complement strand
TTTACGGCTTTCCCAGTCCTTAAAAATAAATTTTAATGCATCGAAATAGGCAACAATTGGTTCTGTCATGTGTGTTTCGGCCGGGTAGTATTTATACATATAAGTAAGGCCGATCAAACTTTTGCTTCCAATTAATGAATCAAATTCTAATAAGTTTTCATGAAAATATGCCGGCGTGCTACCTTCATCTTCATTGCCGTCGCTATAAAAGAATATTTTGTTCAATGAAGATCCCTTTTTTAGTTTTTTGTCGGTCAATTTCAAGAGATACTTCTTGTCCCAATAGAATGATGGACTTACAGCAACATACGCATCGAACATATCAGGCTGCGTCAACAGGCAATTGATAGCTGAAAGCCCGCCAAAAGAGTGCCCTCCAAAAATTTTATACGATGCTGTTTTATACTTTTTATCAATGGCAGGTATCAAGTCAGTCCTGATAAATTGTAAGAAATTTTCATTGCCACCACTTGCTTTCAACGAATTGGTTGAATCAGGTTCTCCTAAATAATTGGTAATGCTCTGTGTAGGTGTCAGGTCTGTTCTTCGGTCGGTATTGCAGATGCCCACTACTATCATCTTCGGTATTGCAAGAACATCAGGACGGCTAAGATAATCGGCATATTGGGCAAGCAGTTCGAAATGATTTTCAGCGTCCATTATGTACAATACAGGAAATCGTTTGTCCGGATTTGTTGAGTCCAATTTAGGGCAATGAATGTAAATTTTACGGTCTTCGTTTAAAACTTTCGAATGAATTGTTACAACCTCACTTGGCAGGTATTTATATACTTCCGTGTGCTGAGACTTTGCCTGCAAGGCGACAAATAAAAGCAGCATCGTAAGACATCTAAAGAAATATTTTGTCAACGTCATTTGGTTAAAGTTTAATAGTCGAATACCGTGGCATGTGAGTTTTTGCACGACCGCTGAAATTTTCTATACTTATTACGCCCCTTATTTTAACTCTGCATTGTCATGGGTACACTTTATTTGATCGTTTTAATTTTTGATATGAGATGTCCAACTATTTTGATGGGCTTATGCGGCAATGCTGTGCTGGTTGCTCGTGCCTTTTATTTCTACGTCTTGATTGCCTTGACTGTTATCTTTTAAGTTCAATTGCCTTCGGAGCCGCAAACAAAGATCAAGGTTGCAATCGATCAATTGAAGAGCTTTCTTCCCACAGGAAAATAAACAAGGTCAATGGCATCAAAAGTTACGGGGATTTTTTTCCAGTTAATTCCGGCTGATGGAATTAATTGCACTTCCTTGTTAAAGATTCTACTTCACTCGTCAACTTCTGAACCGGGCTCTCAAGGGTTTCAATTTAGGTACTGGTCCGACTTATCAAAAGATCAGGAAGCGGAATCTTGCATCCTATTCTTTTATTAAAACTGCCCACAAGAACTTTATTTCTTGCAGGCAGTTTTATATTTTTTCGGGAAGATTGAATGTTTGATAGTTAATGAGCAGTCCAGGTTTTTGCTGGCTCTGTTACCAATAATGTTAATAGCTGTTTCCTCTTCAAATTTTTTATCGCTTGAACATTCACTTTTAAAAAAACAGCCACGTTTTTCCAACAAAGGATAATCAATAAATTCAATCTGCCTGTGCCTAATTTATCGCAGGCGTAATGATGATGTTGCGTAATTCAACTGCGCCGTGATCTCCCTGGATTTGTAATGGGCCGGGTTCTCCTTCTTTACTGTCGAGGGCGCCACCGGTAATACCCGGTATTTCCGCATCGTTGATGATTAATTTGCCGTTAGCTTTTACAGTCACTATTCGTCCCACAAGGGTGATATCGAAGGACTGCCATTCGCCTGGATTTTTTGCCACCATTTCCCTTGGAGCAAGGAAGCCATACACACCACCGAGGTAGTCACTTAGCGGCTCCATGCCTTTGGTATCAGCTATCTGCACTTCATACCTGCCACGGAGATAGACACCGCTGTTGCTTCCTTTTGGATAGCGAAATTCGATGTGCAATTTAAAATCGGAAAAGGTTTTATCTGAGACCAGGTTTGACCCCGATTTCGGGCTGCGCAAAACCCCGTTCTCCACGATCCATTGATTTGGCCCGTTGGTGTGCCAGCCAGTCATATCTTTTCCATTGAAAAGCCTGATTGGTGCTCCCCAGACAGGCGCCTTGGTACGACGGAGCGAAGGTGCCCGCATAGCGGTCCACGTGTAGCTTTTACCGTCGGCGGCAATCATCGTTCCTGTTAGTTGATCACCTTTTAAAGAGGCTTCAAAGGACAGGTCAGCATCTTCCTTCTCCCACTGGGGTGGAATAGTAAAACTCATTTTGCCACCGCTGTACGTTATTTTAGAGATTGGCCTTGCGCTTCCGCCAGAACCAACAAAATGCCCGATAAGCCTATGTGTTCCTGAATGCTTGATCTCAAGCCAGGAAGGTTCCTCTTTTCCGTCGACTGATATCGTCATATCCCAGCGTCCCTCAATACTGGAATCTGCAGCATTCCCGGAAATTGAATGGTTTGCTTGGCTGGCCAGGGATGTAACGAGTAGAATCGCTGCAATTTGGAATAGTTTGGAAAGTTTTTTAAGATGGGTTGCAATTGTTTTTTTCATATCGTTTTATATCGGTTTTAGTAGATCCGCAACAAATTTAAGGTAATAGGCCATAAGGATAGGAATGTGTGCAATTCAATTCTGTCACTACCCGGGCAGGAGTTAAAGAGCCGCCGTTGAATTTAGGACATACTTTGCGCAGGATTCAAAATGAAAGACTGGGATTATCCCATTGTGGCTCACCGGAATTTGACAATGCCAAAGCACCAATTTTGAGAACGAGCCACGATGCCAGCGATTACCAAAATGCCCAAGAGTCTCATGATTACGTCCTCAATACTTTTATTTCATTCCAGCTGAACGTTCATTAGTTACTTTGTTTTATCGATGGACGAGGTAATGACATGGGATTTTGTAGGTGATGTCGGCAGTGTGGTCGCCTCTTGCCCGAAGGACTGGATGAAATTTGCAGATAATAATGTGACGAGAAATAGTGCCGGGTTGAGGCTTGAGATTTTTTTTAAAGAATGGCTAAACCACAATCAACAGCTAACTAAACTTTTCTATCCGGTTGTAGGTACACTTTTGGTACAGCCGTTCCCGAATGCCCGGGCTAACTTACATTCATTATCCAGGGTATTTGTCCTTTCAAATTGTCTTTATTTATTTGTCCGCAACGATACCATGGTAACGCTGACGACACAAACAAACGTTTTTTTTTAACTAAATTTTTCGTCTAATTTTAAACTTAACTGTTTTGAAGTGGCCTACCACTTCTCAACTTTCCAAAAAAAAGACTGTGTTGATGTAGAAGCCGCGGAATGTGGTTGTTAATTGAATCGGTTGAATTAAAATAATTGTCATTTTTACGTTTCCATTGATAACAAGTAGATGACAGAATAAAAGACTAAGGCGGTAATTCGTGTGGGAGCCTGGTAGAAATGTTTGTCCGCCTCATCATGTTGATTACGTCAGGTAAACCACAAAAATTATGTTTCCAGGCATTTCCCAGGTAACTCTTTTAATGAAACAGGTATCCTGTTGTTTCTTGCTTTCTACTTCAACAGCTTGCTTTTCACAAAACGCTGGCGGGTTAAAACTTTGGTACAAACAATCCGCTGGCACATCATGGGAAAATGCGTTGCCCATCGGAAATGGTCGTTTGGGAGCCATGGTGTATGGTAATGTTGAAAAAGAAATAATACAACTAAATGAGCATACGTTATGGAGTGGCGGCCCAAATCGCAACGATAATCTTATGGCGCTGGATTCTTTAGCCATCATGCGCAACCTCATTTTTAGCGGGCGTCAAAAAGAAGCTGAGCAATTAGCCAACAAAGCAATCATCAGTAAAAAATCGCACGGCCAGATGTTTGAACCTGCAGGGCAGTTAAACCTCGTTTTCGCAGGCCACGAAAATTATTCGAATTATTACAGGGAGCTGGATATCGAAAGGGCAGTTGCACGGTTATCGTATGACGTAGAGGGTGTTACCTACAGAAGAGAAGTACTGGCTTCACTTGCTGACAGAGTTATAGTGGTTCATTTAAAAGCGAGCCGGCGAAAAATGATTTCGTTCACCGCTTTTTACACAACCCCGCAAAAGGATGTTGAAATAAAATCAAACCTGAACAGGCAACTAACTTTCTCCGGTACCACCATTGATCATGAAACAGTTCCGGGTCAGGTGAAATACAAAGGCATCATTCAATTTAACCCAACGGGTGGAAATACATCTTACACAGATACCTCGGTTGAAGTGAGGGGAGCAGATGAGGTCACCATCTATATATCTCTTGCAACCAATTTTAATAGTTACCATGATCTCTCCGGTAATGCAAATGACAGGGCCGCTGGTTTCTTAAATAGAGCTACTGCAAAAACATTTGCTACCCTTCTACAACGTCATATTGTTGCTTATCAAAAATATTTTAAGCGGGTGAGTTTAAACCTCGCAGCTACACCTGTCTTCAATATGCCCACGGATGAACAACTCAAAAATTTTGCCTCCACCAACGATCCCTGGTTTGCAGCACTCTATTTTCAGTATGGAAGATACCTGTTGATTTCAGCGTCACAGCCGGGAGGTCAGCCCGCAAACCTGCAGGGTATCTGGAATAATAAGCTGAAGCCAGCATGGGACAGTAAGTATACCATCAACATCAATGCAGAAATGAATTATTGGCCAGCGGAGAAAACCAATCTTTCGGAGTTGCACGAGCCTTTTCTTCAAATGGTAAAAGACATGTCAGTAACCGGCCGGCAAACGGCAAAAAGTATGTACCAGGCACGTGGCTGGATGGCTCATCATAATACAGATATCTGGAGGGCTACCGGCGCTGTCGACGGTGCATTCTGGGGTTGTTGGGTCAGCGGCGGTGGTTGGAGTTCTCAACATTTATGGGAACATTTCCAGTATACCGGTGATCAAAAGTTTTTGGCGACGGCATATCCGGTAATGAAAGAGGCCGCATTATTTTACCTGGATTTTTTAATTGAACATCCAACACACCACTGGCTGGTAATTGCTCCTGATATGTCTCCCGAAAATGGACCACAGGCTCACCAGGGGTCTTCTATCGACGCCGGGGTCACCATGACAAACCAAATTATTTTTGATGTGTTCAGCAATGTGATACAGGCAGCAGGAATACTGAAAAAAGACAAAGCTTTAATGGATACTTTTAATCAATACCGGGGTCGTTTAGCCCCAATGCAGATAGGCCGCCACGGCCAGTTGCAAGAGTGGCTGGATGATGTAGATGATCCTGCCGATCACCACCGCCATATATCTCACTTATACGGATTGTTTCCTTCCAACCAAATCTCTGCCTACCGTACCCCGAAATTATACAGTGCTGCAAAAAATACCTTACTTCAAAGAGGGGATGTTTCCACCGGGTGGAGCATGGGTTGGAAAGTAAACTGGTGGGCAAAGATGCAGGATGGTAATCACGCCTATAAATTAATTCAAAACCAGTTAACGCCGGTTGGTACCAACGAAGGTGGAGGCGGCACTTATAATAACCTTTTCGACGCTCACCCACCTTTCCAGATCGATGGCAACTTTGGCTGTACTTCCGGTATTACTGAAATGCTCATGCAAAGTGATGATGGTTTTTTAAACCTGCTGCCAGCTTTGCCCGATGTCTGGCTTGCAGGCGGTAGCGTCGCTGGCTTGAAGGCCCGGGGCGGCTTTGAAATAATCAATATGCATTGGAAGGCCGGTAAACTGGTGAATGTTTCAATCAAATCAAACCTGGGTGGAAATCTGCGGCTGCGTTTACCGAATAAAATGACCAATTCAAATGGAACCAAACTAAAATCCGCATCTGGTGATAACCCAAACACATTTTACCACGTTGAAACGATTCCTGATGCCCTTGCCTCGAAAAGCGCCGTAATAACTTTACCGGCTTTGAGAAATACTTTTTTATTCGATTTGCCTACATCCAAAGGACAGGTTTATACCTTGGTTGACAGGTAGAAATAGTACCGCTTTTAACATTGCTTCAATCAACATTAAAAAAAATGAACGTAAGATTCTTGCTCCTTATCTCCGCTATCATCCTCATCAGCAGGGTAGGCTTAGCGCAAACAAACCAGGCGGTTATAAAAGAAGATTTTAAACCGTCTACACTGAACCAACCCGGACAAGCATATCCACAGGTAAATTCACAAGGCTATGCAAGATTTAAAATCATTGCGCCTGCTGCGGATAGCGTCAGGGTCAGTCTTGGCCTGGGAGGCCGCGGCGGCACCATCCTACATAAAGCTGATGATGGTGCCTGGACAGGCACCACTGAAGGGCCAATGGACGAGGGGTTTCATTATTATAATGTTAGGATCGATGGGGGAAAATTTAACGATCCCGGCACAATGAATTATTATGGATCCATCCGGTGGGAAAGTGGCATTGAGATCCCTGCACATGACCAGGATTTTTATGCATTGAAGAATGTGCCTCACGGGCATGTACAACAAGTTTTATTTCCTTCTACAAGTACCAATACCTCACGCCGTGCTTTTGTGTATACGCCGCCCGGCTATGAAAAAAACAGGTCAAAAAAATATCCTGTCCTCTACTTACAGCATGGTTGGGGTGAAGATGAAACCGCGTGGACCAACCAGGGACACGCCAATCTCATCATGGATAACATGATTGCAGCAGGAAAAATAAAACCCTTTATTATTGTTATGACCTACGGAATGACAAATGATGTAAAACCTGGTCGCATAAAAGATTTTAAAATTGATTCTTTTCAAAATGTGATGATTAACGAACTAATTCCATATGTAGATGACAACTTCCGCACCATTGCAAAACAGTCGCATCGTGCGATGGCCGGTCTTTCTATGGGAGGAATGGAAACAAAAACAATTACATTAAATAAGCCTGGTGTATTTGCTTACTATGGTTTATTAAGCGGAGGTACGTATGCGCCCACGGACATCCAGGACAAATCAACAGTGAAACTTATCTTCCTCAGTTGTGGTAGCAAAGAAAGACCAGATGGTGTTCGAAATGCTGTTACTGCTTTGAAAGAAGCAGGGTTGAATGCTGTTGGTTACATTTCTGAAAATACCGCACACGAGTTCCAGACCTGGAGACGTAGCCTCTACAACCTTGCTCCACTTTTGTTTAATTGAGTTATAGTAAAATGCTGAAATAGCTGGCACTCTTATAAGCAATAAAACCTCATCAATGAATCTTACATATTTGTTCCTGGTTTGCGGTGTTACCTTTTTACATATCCAGGCATTTCCACAAGGAGTTTCTCCAACAATAGAAGAAGATTTTAAACCGTCCGCTGTTAATCAGCCAGGCAAACTGTACCCCCAGGTAAATTCTGAGCGGAGGGTACGGACAAGTATCCTGGCACCACGGGCTTCTACGGTTCAACTGGATATCGGTGGTAAAAAATATGATTTGATCAAAGACACCACTGGGATATGGACGGGTCAATCTTTACCGCAGGATGAAGGTTTTCATTATTACCAGCTTAATATCGACGGGGCATCAGTTCCTGATCCCGGCACAGTTTATTTTTATGGCGCCGGGCGTTCGGGAAGCGGTATTGAAATCCCGGCAAGTGACCAGGATTTTTATGCGCTGAAAGATGTTCCACACGGCCTCGTCAGCGAAAATCTTTATTGGTCTATATTAACCAATGCCTGGAGACGCTGTTTCGTCTACACTCCGCCAGGTTACCTTCAAGATTCGAAAGCCCGCTACCCCGTTCTATATCTTCAACACGGCAGTTTTGAAGATGAAACCGGCTGGCCTGTTCAGGGAAAAGCGAACCTCATTATGGATAACCTGATTGCTGAAAAAAAAGCAACGCCCATGATCATTATTATGGATAATGGTTATGCTTACAAGCCACAGTCAAAAACTGAGCTGGATAATAAAACCAGGCCTGAATCTATTTTTGAAGAAGTAATGATTAATGAAATTATACCGATGATTGATGCGAAATTTAAGACAATGGCCAGCCGGAAATACAGGGCCATTGCCGGTTTGTCGATGGGAGCAAACCAAACCATGAGGATCGTGATGAACAACCTCAATAAGTTTTCACATTATGGTGGGTTTAGTGGTACCTCCAATTACCCCAGTGAAGAGGCTGTAGATCCGGCAACGTTTCTCGATGGGAAATTCAAAGACGGCGTAATGGTTAACAAACAGTTCAACCTTTTTTGGCTTGGCCTTGGCACTAACGAGCCAAAACCCTTCCCTGGCTCCATTGGCGCTTTTCGGGCTATGCTCAGCAAACAAGGCATTCAGCATGTTTATTATGAGTCACCAGGCACAGGGCATGAGTGGCTCACTTGGCGGAGAGACTTGTTACAGTTCGCAAGTTTGCTGTTTAAGCAATGATCAAACAAACATTTGCAATTCTTAACGAATCTATATTAATCATTTCCTCAGCATCAAATTTTAAATCAGAAGAATGAAACAGGTCCTGCTTTTACTTTTCACTTTTTTGTTTCGCACCATAACGTCAGCGCAGGTTGCACCGGCAGCTGCAGGATTTGATGTGGCACGTACAGCTATTGCACAAGGTAAAATAGATTCGTTTGTCTATGCTTCTACAAGTGTTGGTACTAAACGTAAGTCACTTATTTACCTGCCTCCCGGCTATTCCAAAGCAAAAAAATACCCGGTGCTCTATCTGTTGCATGGAATAGGAGGCGATGAATATGAATGGTTGAAGGGGGGCAATCCGAAAGTTGTGTTGGACAACCTGTATGCAGATGGTAAAATTCAGCCGATGATAGTGGTGATGCCAAATGGGAGAGCGATGAAGGACGATGCTGCCACAGGCAATATCATGGCGCCCGACAAAGTGAAGGCGTTCGCCGCCTTTGAACAAGACCTTTTGAGAGATCTCATCCCATTCGTAGAAAAGAAATATGCTGTGTTTACAGACCGCGAACACCGAGCCATTGCCGGGCTTTCGATGGGTGGGGGACAGTCATTAAATTTCGGGCTGGGTAACCTGGATAAATTTGCCTGGATCGGGGGATTTTCTTCAGCACCAAATACCAAATCTCCGGAGCTGCTTGTTCCCGATCCTGCTCTCGCCAAACAGAAAATTAAACTACTCTTTATTTCATGCGGTGCCAGTGACGGCCTGATTGCATTCAGCAAAAGGACGCATGACTACCTGGCCCAAAAAAATATACCCCATATTTACTTCATTGAACCGGGCGTACACGATTTTAAAGTTTGGAAAAATGGTTTAAATATGTTCTCCCAACTGATCTTCAAACCAGTTGATACCGCAACATTTTCAAAATACCCTGTTGTTGGTGCGCCTGCATCCACTAATATTCGCAACGCTGCTTATCCACAGGTACTGCCGGATAGCAGGGTTAAATTCAGTGTCAAGGCGCCCGAAGCAAAAAAAGTGCAGGTTGACCTGGGTAAGAAGTATGAGCTGGCGAAGGACACTGCAGGCACCTGGACGGGCATTACAGATTCTGTCAGCGAAGGTTTTCATTACTATTCTTTGTTGATAGATGGTGTTGCCGTGGCCGATCCGGCAAGTCAAACCTTTTATGGCATGGGGCGTATGGCGAGTGGTATCGAAATACCTTTTGCAGGCGGTGGTTATTACGCCTTGCGCAACGTACCTCACGGTGATATTAGAATTATACGGTACTACTCATCCGTGACAAATTCCTGGAGACAATTATACATTTATACACCTCCCGGGTATGATTCAATTGCTGCCGCGAGATTTCCAGTCCTCTATATTTTGCATGGTGGAGGAGAGGATGAAACGGGATGGGCAACGCAAGGAAAAACTGACCTGATCATGGATAATCTGCTGGCTGCAAAAAAAGCGACACCTATGATCGTGGTGATGCCCGATGCAAATATTGGTGGCGGTGGTTTTAATCCGGCTGGGATGGAAACTTCTTTGAAAGCTTTTGAAGCGGAAATGAAGAAAGTGATTGTTCCATTTATCGATAAAAATTACCGTACGATCGCAGATCCAAATAGCCGGGCGTTGGCGGGCCTTTCGCTTGGCGGTATTCATACACTTTATACGGGCGTTAGCAACACGGACATGTTTACCCATCTCGGCGTGTTTAGTTCGGGTTGGATAGTGCCCATGTTGAATAGCCTGGCAGATAAACAGTATGAATTCATGCAAAATAATGCGGATAAGATCAACGGAAATCTGAAAGTATTTTGGATAGCCCAGGGCGGGGAAGCAGACATAGCTTATAAGAACGGAAAGGTCATGCTCGGCAAATTCGATGCCTTAAAGATCAAGTACACTTACTCAGAATATCCCGGCGGCCATACCTGGCCGGTTTGGAGAAATAACCTGTATAATTTTGCGCAGGAATTGTTTAAATGAAATCAAACTTCCAGATCACTTTATTAACGAACAAGCTCATGAAAAAAACAATATTGAAAGCGTCGTTTTTGATTGTATACACGCTTAGTGTCGGCGCTGCGATTGCTCAAACACCTACCTTAACTCTAAATTTAACCAAGCCCGGAGCTACAGTAAGCCCCATGCTTTACGGATTAATGACAGAAGAAATCAATCATTCTTACGATGGAGGTTTGTATGCTGAATTAATCCGAAACCGGATATTTAAAGATAACAAAACCAGTCCTGAGGGATGGCGCCTTGTTCGAACAGATTCCAGTTCCGTAGCCGCCATAAAATTAATGGCTGCCACTGAAGCTGAGATTCCGTATGATGAACGGAGACATGCTATTACAGGTGCACTTTCCACCTGCCTGCGATTAACGGTAGAAAAAGCCGGGGGTAAAATTGGTATTGCCAACGAAGGGTACTGGGGTATTCCTGTTAAACCATCTACAACTTACAGGGCCTCATTTTATATAAAAGGTACGGGCCGAACGGAGCCATTTCGCTGGCCCTGGGAACCGAAACCTCAAACGCCTCCACTTCCTGATATTGACGATAAAGCGAGCGGGCCAATTACAATTTCAATTGAAAGCAATGATGGAAAAGTGGTGTACGCTTCCGGAACCATTAATCTTGAAAAAAATCGGTTCTGGAAAAAATATGAACTTTCATTAAGTACCACTGCTGATGTAAAGCCAACAAAAGATGCCCGTTTTGTGATTTCAACAGACCGAATAGGGCAGTACTATTTTAACCTGGTGTCATTGTTTCCGCCTACGTACAATAACCGGCCCAATGGTTTTCGGCCAGAGCTTATTACAATGATGGCTGAGATGAAACCAAAGTTCCTGCGTTTTCCAGGGGGAAACTACCTCGAGGGCCCATTGATTACAGATGCTTTTCCCTGGAAGACTACCCTGGGTAGTTTAGAGCACCGGCCTGGTCATAAAGGATCCTGGGGATACAGGGCTTCCGACGGAATGGGACTACTTGAGTTCCTGCAATGGTGTGAAGATATCGGGGCGGAGCCGCTATTGGGTATATACGCGGGATATTCATTAAGTGGCGATCACATAGATGCCGGTCCGCTATTAAAACCTTATGTAGACGACGCCCTGGACGAAATAGAGTATGTGATGGGCGATGTAAATACCTACTGGGGTGCTAAGCGGGCAGCAGACGGCCACCCGGCCCCGTTTAAAATGACGTATGTGGAAGTGGGTAATGAGGATTGGTTCGATAGGAGTAACAGTTATGACGGCAGGTTTAAGCAGTTCAGGGCTGCTATAGAAGCCCGGTATCCTTCATTGCATTGTATTTCCAGCATTGCCGATGCCCAATATCCTGATCTTATGGTTACAGGAAGCAATAAACCAGAAGTGTTAGATGAGCATTATTACCGCGATGCCTGGTCGATGTGGGAAAATGCTTCGCAATATGATTCGTATGATCGCAAGGGTCCAAAAATATTTGTTGGTGAGTGGGCAACCAGAGAAGGTATTCCTACCACTAATTTAAATGCAGCTTTGGGCGATGCAGCCTGGATGACCGGCATGGAGCGAAACTCAGATCTTATCATCATGTCGTGCTATGCACCACTCTTTGTCAACGTAAATACGGCAACGGCAACCGCTCCCAAAGCCTGGCAATGGGATTCTGATTTGATCGGATATGATGCGTTGCATAGTTACGGGTCTCCCGCTTATTATGTTCAGAAATTATTTGGTACTTACCTCGGAGATAAAATTGTACCCGTAGTAGCAAGCAATATACCGACGCAGCCCAGGCCGCTTACCAAAACTGACAGTGCCAACGGAATTAAAGTGAACCCGCAGGTCCCCACAGTTTTTTATAGCGCTACGCTTGACGAAAAAACCGGAATCATTTACCTGAAACTTGTAAATACGATGGGTAAAAAGCAGGTAGTCAATATTAACCTTGACGGCGCATCAACCGTTTCGCCGGAAGCAACGTTGTACACCATAAAAGGGAATAAACCAACGGCTACCAATACCATTACAGACCGGGAAAACATCATACCTGGCACAACGAAAATTAAAGGCATTGCCGCAAAATTCAAACAAACACTTGATCCTTATTCAGTAAACATTTTTCAATTACAAACCGGCAAATAACAAGTTCGGCCGTTTTCACAGTACTGCTTGTATTTTCTTTCAAATAAGCATTTCGTGTGTACGGCACCGGTAGCTATTAAAGTTTAACGGGATGCTACGGTTATGCGTAACGCTGATAACATTTCGACTTATTTGTTTACTCGAAGAAAGGAACCCCAGGCGTTGCGTATTTTTTCATCGCCTCTTCATTGATGTCTACACCAATACCCGGTTTTTCTGACAAGGTTATAAAGCTGTCTTTAACCCATTCACCTTCGTAAGTAACAATCTCTTTGAACATCGGATCTGTGTGGAAATAACTCTGCCATTCCAATATCAGGAAATTGGGGACAGTGGCACAGACATGAGCCGCAGCCATGGCTCCGAGAAAAGACGCAACCATATGCGGAGCAAACGGCGTATAATATAGGTTAGCAAGATTGGCGATCCGTTGCCCTTCACCAAGTCCTCCACATTTCTGCAGGTCCGGCATAACAATGTCAACGCCGCCTATTTCCAGCAATCTTCTAAAACCATGCGCCAGGTAAATATTTTCACCCGCTGCAATGGGAACCGTGGTTGACTCCGTGATCAGTTTATAGGCTTCAACATTTTCGGCAGGTATGGGTTCTTCCAGCCAGAATAAATTTAGTGGTTCAAGTTTTTTTGCCACCGCCTGGGCTGTCACGGCATCATAACGGCCGTGCATATCTACTAATATGTCGATGTTTGGTCCCACAGCTTCCCGCGCAGCTGAAATCTGGTCGAACATTCGCTGCAGTTCTGCAGGGCTTGCTGTCCAGTTATATGCATCATATTTGTTTGGATCGTTGGCTTGGTCCAGGTCAAATTTTATAGCATTGAAACCCATCGATTTTGACTTCAGCGCGGCATCCGCAAAATCTTTCGGAATAGGTAGTCGCCGCTGGTACAAGGCGGTATCGCAATACACCCGCACCTTATCGCGGAACTTTCCACCGAGTAACTGGTAAATTGGCAGATTCAGGGCTTTGCCTGCAAGATCCCAAAGTGCAGTTTCGATGGCAGATAAAACAGCTATATACATACCCGACTGTCCTCCCTGGAATTGACCCTGGCGGCGAATGTCTTCAAAAAGGCGATGAACATTCAACGGACTTTTTCCTTTTATCCTGTTACCAAAATTTTTAACCAGGTGGTACGTTCCCGGCACCGCGTCGACGCCTTCCCCGCAGCCGAAGATATTTTGGTTTGTATAAATTTTTACAAATAGACTTCCTTTTAAAAAGCCACATTTAACCTCGGTAATTTTCAAATCAGAGGGGGTAGATCTCAAGCTTGTTTTTTCAACCGCTTCCTGGTAACCCTGCCCAAAACCTGCCAAGGGCGCTAAAGGTGCCATTGCTGCTGCTATTGCGGCTGTTGAAATAAATGACCGTCTTGAATTAATTGACTGCATTCGAAAAATATTTTAAGATGAAAAGTAAAAAAATGAATTTCGGTTGAGTGATGTTGATCACCAGGTTCGATCTTTCAAAAACTCCTGGATCGTTTCTTTAGGAACTGGTAGTTCTTTGATGTGGTCATTGATCCATTTAGAAAAATCTTTTTCAATGTCCTCGCTCCAGCGTGTATCAATTTGCCCGGCAGTGTATGTTCCTTCCCGAAGGCGCAAGTGACCAAACATGTCTCGCAACCGCACCACTTCAGAGGTGGTACATACTTTCTCGGCAAGGTGCGCGGGGATAAAAGTGACTACGCCAGATTTACCCAGAACTACATCTCCAGGCATTACCGTTACTGTGCGAATTTGGGTCGGTTTATTAATGCCGACGATCATGGTATTTAAATCGCCCGGCGGGTTGTGATACGAGGGGTCATAACTGGAATAAAACGCGGTGAAGCCACCGATTTCTTTCAAGCCTTCGATATCCCGGAGGGCGCCATCGTACACAATTCCATTGCCCGTTTTAGTATAGATGGCGTTGCCTACATTGTCGCCAATGGTTGGCCCGTTTCGATGGGCACCAAACTGGTTGGCTACATACACGTCACCATTTACTAATAAATCTACGGGCCAGGTATTTTGACCTCTCTTACCTTTTTTCTTCCCAACACTGTCAATAGCTTTCCATACATCCGGCCTGGCGGGCATAAACGTAGCCGTTAGTGCCCTGCCCACCAGCACACTGTCTGGATTAATCAGCTTCCAGTTCTCTGCAACCTGGTAGCCATAACCAGCATTCTTCATGACTGACCAGGCTTCTTCAACGCTCACGGATTTCATGCGCGCTAAAATTTTGTCGGAAACTTTTGGACGGCCGTCAGCAAAACGTTCACCTTTCCATTCCGGTGATAAAGCCAGGAGTTCTTCCTTACTTGCCTGAACTTCCTGGGCCGTAGTTATAGTATATGAAGTTGTTGTGATGAACAACAAAAACAGGTATTTAATTAGACGCATATGACCAGGTTTATTGAGTGATTGAATTTGGAGGGGTAACAGTTTCAGTGTGGATATTTTCATCGGCGGGCAAATGATTGTGCCACCAACTTGCGAGGGATGAACCGGAGATATTCATGACCGGACCGAATATTGCTGGCGCCAGCCCCGCCGTAGATAATTTACCCATTGCCAGGGCCAACCCCGAAGCCAGTCCTGCATTTTGCATACCTACTTCCAGTGCAATGGTGCGACAATCTTTTTCCGGGCATTTCAATAACCTGCCCGACCAGTAACCCAAAAAGTATCCAGCCAGGTTGTGCAAGATCGTGGCAACGATTAAGAGTAAGCCAACCTTTAATAGATTATCCCTGCCTGCCGCAGTTATGATGATGATGATGAATGCAATGCCAGCCATAGAAACGAGCGGCATGGCCTTGTCCAGCCAGTTCACTTTGCCCCGCAGCAGGTAATGAAAGGTCAGTCCTGCGATGATGGGTAAAATAACAATTTTTGTAATATCCCAGGCCATTGCAAAAAAGTCGATCTCGACAAAATTCCCTCCCAGCAACCGCATGAGTAGCGGTGTAAAAAACGGCGCCAGTAAAGTAGAGATGGTAGTAACTGAAACGGATAACGCTAAATTGGCATTTGCCATATAGGCCATTACGTTCGAGGCCAGGCCACTGGGGCAACAACCTACCAGGATGATTCCGGCGGCTATTTCAGCTGGAAAATCAAAGACATTTGCGATGGTAAATCCAACAAGTGGCATAATCAGGTAATGACCAAATACTCCAATGATAATTCCCCTCGGCATTTTAACCACGTTCGAAAAATCTTTCAAACTGAGTTCTGTTCCCATGCCAAACATTATTACTTGCAGCAAAGGGATGATCAGGGAGGAATATTTAAACTCCCCGTACGATTGAAAATATTGCGGATGATACATGGCGGCACCTACCATTGCAAGAATGATCATCGTGAACGACAAGCCTTTTAAAAATTTATGACTACGAAATGCAATGGCAATGCTGAAGAAAAATAACACCAACATCCACCCGCCCAAATCGTGCCGTTCACTAATGTGAGAGAAAATATAAAGAAGCATCGCGATGGCAGCAATGCCATAAAATACCAGGCTACTTTTTAATTCAGCTTTCATATTACTTGAGATCTTTTGAGTTGATTAACTAAATATCCTGTCATGCGACCGCCTGTCGTTCCATTGAGTAGTAGGCTCGAAATAACTTTTATCTGATGGATGAAGATGTTGTTTCACTACCTCTTCATTTAGCTCAATACCGAGGCCCGGCGCAGTTAAAGGGATATTTGCGAAACCTTTGGTGATGAGTTTCTTTCCGTCGGTCGTCTTCACCAAATCCTCCCACCAGGGCACATCAACAGAGTGATGTTCCAAAGCGAGAAAGTTTTGTGTTGCTGCAGCACAGTGTACATTCGCCATAAAAGATACGGGGGTGCCAGCCTGGTGCATCGCCATGGCAATGCCGTACTCTTCTGCATAGTCGCCTATGCGTTTTGTTTCTAACAATCCACCCGAACTGGCGAGATCAGGGTGAATGATGTCTACGGCATGTGCATCGATCAACGGTTTAAAATTCTTTAACAGGTAAATGTCTTCACCCGTAAGGGTAGGAGTCTCCAGTGCGTCTGTCATTTTTTTCCACTGGTCGGTGTATTCCCAGGATACAATGTCTTCAAGCCAGGCAAGCCGGTATTTTTCCATCGCCTTGCCAAGGCGAATACCATTGTTATAATCAAAATGCCCATAATGATCTGTTGAAAGTGGAATTTCATACCCCACCAGCACCCGCACATTTTCAACGATCTTTTGCAACTCCTCCAGCCCTTTATCTGTGATCTGGATTTGGGTAAATGGGTGTGCGGTATTTCCATAGCTCATGTAATTTTCCTTGTCGCCCCATTGGGCCAGGTTACCCTTTTCATTTTCCCAAAATTTATTGTTGACCATCGTGTCCGGCTTTCCTTTCAATTCACCGATGGAGAGATCCATTTTCAGCCAGGTGTATCCCTGGTCTTCCAACCGATATTTTATTAACTTTTTCTGCTCTTCAACAGAATTAGATTCCGGTGTGTCAGCGTACAACCTGACCTTATCGCGATAACGGCCACCAAGTAGTTGCCAGGCAGGTACATTGTAAGCTTTGCCGCAAATATCCCATAAGGCCATTTCTACTGCGCAAACACCACCAGCTTGCCTGGATTGCCCACCAAATTGCTTGATGGCTTTAAACAACTGTTCTACGTTACATGGATTTTTCCCCAGGAGCCGGCTTTTAAGCATGAGTGCATACCTTACATCTGCGGCATCTCTCACCTCGCCCAATCCATAAATGCCCTGGTTTGTATCAATTTTAATTATCGCCGTACCGCCCATGACTGCCGTAAGGCAGTACCGCATGTCCGTAATTTTTAAATCTGACGGAGAAGAAAAGCGGGTAACCTTTTGCGTGCTTTGCGCCACAAGTTCTTCAATAGGAGAAAACAGGAAAGAGCTGCCCAAAGCAATTCCACCGAGGGTTGATTTTTTAAAAAATGAACGACGGCTGTTATCTGTTGTTTCTTCAGCGCTGGCCGTTTGCAGTTCATCTGCCAGGTCAGAACCTGTTAAGCCTAGTTTTTTTAAATAATTAGCAGAAGGTGTCATAATTAGTTTTTTAAGAAACGTATTTAAAAATCATTTTTTGTACCGACGCAAAACCATCCCCGAATTGTTGATATTGCCGGGGAAGTAGTTTGTTACCAGGTTCGCCCCGTCATAAATTTTTCAAGTTCTTGTTTTGACATGGGAACTTTGGCGGGGTTATCCTTGATCCATTGCAGAAAATCTTTTTTGATGTTCTCTGTCCATTGGGTATCGATTTGCCCGGGAGTGTATTTTCCTTCCCGTAAACGTTGATGGCCGAAGCCGTCCTTCAATGCAATAAATTCTGCATTTACAACCACCTCTTCCAACAGGTGGGCAGGAATAAAAACCACTCCGTATTTCTTTGCCAGCACCGCATCACCCGGTAATACTGTTGCCCGCCCAATTCGAATGGGAATATTTATTCCAGTTAGCATCATCTGTTGTATGTAAGAGGGATCATTGCCTTTCGTCCAGGAATTAAAACCCTTGATGTCATCAAGGCCTTCCAGATCCCGTACAGAGCCATAAAAAATTACTCCGCGGTGCGATTTAGTGTAAATGGCATTTCCCAGGTTATCTCCAATGAGGGTACCGTCTGCAATTTTTCCATAACTATCCGCGACATATACATCGCCATCTTTCAATATATCAATCGGCCAGGAATTGCTTGCGCCAATTCGCTTTTCTGATTTTCCGGTTTCCTTCATTATTTTATCTACGTCAGGCCGAAGCGGCATGTATTGTGCGGTGACCACCCGCCCTGTCATTGCTGAATCCTGGTGTTGCACCATCCAATCTCCCTCGAACTGATTTTGATACCCTTTGTTTCGAAGAATTCCCCACGCTTCTTCCAGGTGAACCGCCTTCAGCCGGGTCAACAATTGATCGGATACCTTTGGACGGCCGTCTTCAAAGCGTTCTCCATTCCAATCCGCCGTCAGGGCTTTCACCTGGACAGGTGTTAACGTCACCTGCTGGGCTGAACATAAAAGAATCGTTGTAAAAAAGAACAAAAAGATTAACGTGATTTTTTTCATATAGCTTTCGTTTTTGTGTTATTGTAATCCTGCAATTTTTGCAAACTCATCCCCAAGTTTGGTGCTGAGGCTTTCAAAAATTTCAAAAAATTTCATGTAAGTATTGTGCTGATTTTCTGACGGGAAATAGGTGTGCGCAATTTCGAGCTGGCTCGCCGCTTCATCAAGCGATTTGAAAATTCCCATTTCAGTTGCTGCTAATAAAAATGACCCGATGCTTACGCTGTTGCCATTTGTAGTAACATTAACCGGTTTATTAAACATGTCGGAAATCATCTGGGCGCAAACGGGAATTGTAGCGAAGCTTCCGTTTACTGAAAGACTGCTGATATGCCGATGTTCATTCAGCATTTTACCGATGCTGTAGATTTCATACAAGATTCCTTCGATGGTGGATCTTATGAAATGCTTTCGTTCGTGGTTGATGTTAATTCCGAAGTACATGCCCCGCGCATCAGCATTCCATATTGGTGCTCTTTCGCCCAGCAGGTAAGGAAGAAAAAGGAGTCCTTCGGAGCCAGTTTTTACATTAGCGGCTTCCTGTAATAAATTACTGGTGACATTTTCAATATCAAATGCAGTTGTGAAATCACCGAATTGTTTTGCAAACCACTCAAAAGTGCCGCCGCCACTGTTGCTTGGCCCTCCACTTACAAAGCAATCTTCAGTGAGTAAGTAATTAAAGACCCGCTTTTTATCATCGTGCAGCATCTTATTGCCGACCAGCCTTACTGCACTGCTGTCCTCTATAGTTATGGTTGCTTTATCACTTTTCCAGATGCCTGCGCCTAAAGTCGCCATACACCCATCACTGGAGCCAATTAATATTTTCGTGTCATCACTTAAACCTAAAGATTTCTGATAAGCCTTTTTTAAGGTGCCGGCTTCGGCGAAAACAGGTACAAGCGGGGGAAGTTGCTGGCTGGTGATGCCTGCGAATTGCAAAGCCTGGTCTTCCCAGCTGATCTTATGAATGTTCATCATACCAGTCGCGCTTGCAACACTATAGTCAATCATGTATTCCCCGGTTAGTTCGTGAACCACGTAGGATTTTATGGATAAAAACTTACCGGCGAGTTTAAACTTTTCCTGATCATTTCTTTTTAGCCAGGCAATTTTAAGCATCGGCGACATTGGATGAATTGGCGTGCCGGTACTGGTGTACATTTCGTCTGCCAACGGGGAGGCTTTCAATTCTTTGGCCTCGTTTTTAGCCCGGTTGTCTGACCAGGTAAACGCATTGCCCAGTGGTATTCCATGTTTGTCAACAGGTAGCATGCTGTGCATGGAAGAGCTGAAACAGATGGTGGCCACTTTATACTTCTTTGGGCGAATCTTTTCATTCAACAAATTTTTCAATACATACAGCATTGTAATAAATATTTGTTCGGGATCCTGCTCGCTGTAATCGGGCTGTGAATGAAATGTCGGGTAGTAACCTTTGGCATTTCCGATAACCACCCCATCTAAACCGAAGGCAACTACCCGCGCTGCATTTGTACCAAGTTCAATACTGATTATGCACTTCATAAATAAAATTTATTCGTTGAAAGAGTTGTTTTTACGAAACTCGCCTGGCGAGTAGCCGGTAAGTTTCTTGAAGGTTGTTGAAAAATGCTGCGATGAGTAAAACCCAATATCAAGCGCTATATCAGTAATGCTTTCCTTATTCTTTTTTAATAGTTTAATTGCTTCAGAGATACGGATATTGATGAGGTAGTTGATGGGAGTGAAGCCGGTGTGATTTTTCACTCTTTCACTAAACAGTGTGATGCCCATTCCGGCGATAGCAGCCATCTCCTCCACCGACCATTGATGCGAGAGGTCTTTTCGTAGTGCGACTTCAAGGTTCATGAATACCTTTGAAAAATCCCTCGAAGGATTGTTTTGTTTTGTGCGATGCCGGGCAATTTTTATGATTAATTCATCTATCAAGTGATTAACCCGCGTAACAAATCCCAATTCGTTATTGTGAATTTCTAAACTGATTGCATTAAAGATTTCGCCAACCTGGTTAAGTTTGGTTAACACCGGGTTACTATTCAGGCTTAATAATTTTCTTACAGCATTTCCTTCGGGATTACTAAGCTTACTCCATTTGCCAAGAATTAACTCGCTGTTTTTTGCTTGTTGAATGTTGAGTTCGATCCAACTGATGGTTCCTAATTCGAGTATACCTTTTTCATTCCCAAACTTCTGACCAGGTAAAATAAATACCACATCCCCTGGGAAAAGTACGTGGGCTTTTTCATCCAGGAGCCACTCGAAGCGGCCCTCATTGATATAATAAATAACCAGGTTGGTGCTTTTCTTCTCTGCGAAAGATTGTAATTGAATGGATGAATTTTTTTTCGTGGCGAGCTCCAATACATGAGGGAACAGGGCAAGTTTATTTGTAGCGCCCTGTAAGTAAAGAAATTGCAGCATCGTTCGTAAGAAATTATTCGAGTTATAAAGAAAGTTGAAATTTTTTATTCATCTGTACAAGATTCCTCACCGTTTTCTATTGGAAGTTTTGCTGAAAACGTCCCTCTATATTGCACCTGTTTTCAAAACTATTTTTTCTTTAACAAGACAGCTAAAACGATTCGCTTATGAAAAAAACACAAAGCCCGTTCCGGGCTATGT
>JAURWD010000138.1 GCA_030655145.1 Ferruginibacter sp. | reverse complement strand
GCGCATCATTGCGTTGTTCAGTTTCAAAATTCACGAAATAATAAAGCTTGTTTTTCGTGATAGCCCCACCAAGAGCGAAGCCCACCTGGTATTGATCAAGCTTTGGCACCACAATTTCATTGCCATCAACTTTTCCGCCGGTCAAACCTTCGTTACGGTAGAAACCATAGACAGTTCCCGCAAAAACGTTACTGCCGCTTTTTGTTACCGTGTTTACACCAGCGCCGGTGAAGCCAGCCTGGGTTACATCATATGGGGCGATGTTCACTTGTATCTGGTCTATCGCGTCCAGGGAAACGGGCTGCGAACTTGTTTGTCCGCCGGGCGTTGGCGCATCAAGGCCGAATGGATTATTAAAGACGGCTCCATCCAGTGAATAGTTATTGTATTGTCCGTTACGACCGGCAAAGGAAGTTCCGTTTATGGTAGCCGATGCTGAAGGGGTGAGGCGGGTATAATCGTCGGCGGACCTGGAGATGGTTGGCAGTTGCCTGATCTGGCGCGAACTGATGTTAGTGGAGGCGCCGGTACGCTGGTTATCAAAAATGGTTGATCGGGCTGAAACAACTACACCTTCAAGGTTGACTGAACTTGGCTCAAGTTTAAAATCGACCGGGGTATTCTGACCAAGCTCCAGTTGGATATTGTCTTCTGACTTTTCCTGGAAACCTGTATACGTTACCGTTACCTTGTATGGTCCTCCTACCCGCAGGTTCGGAACCAGGTACGCTCCATTAGATTGTGTAATCGTTTGTTTGTTGATTCCCGCATTTGCGAAACTGATGCGGACAGTAGCACCGCTGAGCGGTTTTCCGTCTGTTCCGGCAACACTTCCGCTGATGGTGGAGGTGGTTACCTGTGCGGACAAAGTGAAGGAGATCATCATCGCTACCATAGCCATACAGGCTTTGATAAATTTTGCCACTCTCATATAAGGTATAGTTTAGTTACAAATTAATTACAAAAAGCGGTTAAGCTTTCGCCTTCGGGTTTACCCTGGGACATGATTGCCGGGGCAACAGAAGAATAAAATTTATTGTTGAATAACTCCCATATAAGCAAGTGACGAAAAAATACAATAAAAAAACCGAAGTTAATAGTACCCCGGTTTCTTATAAAATTGTATGTGACTAAGATGTTAACTCATCTCTGTAAAATATTGATGAAAGTAGGGTATGGTTTCTATCCCTTTATAATAATTGTCGACATTAAATTTTTCATTTGGACTATGCAGGTTATCACTGTCGAGACCAAATCCCATAAAGACGATTTTAATGCCCAGTTCTTTTTCAAATAGTGCACAGATCGGAATGCTTCCACCACCTCTAACGGGAATGGGTGCCTTCCCGAACGTGGCTTCCATCGCCTTTGCCGCCGCTTTATAAGCCACGCTGTCGATGGGGGTCATGTATGGTTCGCCTCCGTGATGCAAGGATGCTTTTAGGGTAACCGTTGCCGGTGTGATGCTATGCAGGTGGTCAATGAGCAACTTCGTAATCTTATCAGACCCCTGGTCAGGAACAAGCCTGGCCGATATTTTTGCAAATGCTTTAGAAGGCAGCACAGTTTTAGCACCTTCACCTGTGTAGCCGCCCCAAATGCCGTTTAATTCAATGGTTGGACGAATACCGGTCCTTTCATTCGTTGTAAATCCTTTCTCTCCCCATAATTCCTGCACGCCCAAATCCTCTTTGTAGGCTGCTTCATCATATGGAGCTTTCGCCATCAATGCTCTTTCTTCCGCCGTAGCTTCCACCACGTCATCATAAAAACCGGGTATCGTCACATGGTTGTTCTCATCATGCAAAGAAGCAATCATTTTTGCGAGGATCGTTATTGGGTTTGCTACTGCTCCCCCATACACGCCGCTGTGCAGGTCCCGGGATGGCCCGGTTAATTCCACTTCAATGTAGCTGAGGCCACGAACTCCCGTATCGATGCTCGGGGTATCTAAACTAAGCATTGCAGTATCGCTGATCAACACACAATCTGCTTTTAATAATTCCTTATGGGTTGCGACAAACTTACCCAGGTTCGGTGAGCCCACCTCTTCTTCGCCTTCGATGCAAAATTTGATATTATTTTTCAGGGTGCCGGTTTGCAACATCGTTTCCAATGCCTTAACATGCATATATACCTGGCCTTTGTCATCACAACTTCCACGGGCAAAGATCTTTCCGTCAATGATCACAGGGTCAAATGGCCCACTCTTCCAAAGCTCAAGAGGTTCAGCTGGTTGTACATCATAGTGGCCGTACACCAATACTGTTGGCTTGGCAGGGTCAATAATTTTCTCACCGTAAACAATGGGGTGTCCTTCTGTTTCAATAAGCTCGGCTTTATCTACGCCAGCTGCGAGTAACCGTTGTTTAACGGCTTCTGCGCAAGTCACCATGTCTTGCTTATTTTCACTCTTGGCGCTGATACTTGGGATACGAAGTAACTCCAGCAATTCATTCAAAAATCTTTCTTTATTTTTCTCCTGGTAGTCTTTCCAAACTTGCATGTAGTTGAAATTTTAATGAAGCAACGATGATTAAAGGTTTACGAAAGTAGGGCATTTTTTCAGCAGCTTTTTTTTTCTCCAACAAAAACCTAAAGAATACAAAAATTGATTCAATTCTTTTTGCAGGAAGGATTTGCCACATTAAATTTGTTCCAGATTGTTAGCCAATTTATCAGCCTTTGTTTCGTTTTTTCTTGTTTAAAGATTTACGTGCAAAGGCTGAGTCTATTTACGAAGGTCTGTGACGAGAAATTCTCTTTTTTACCAAAATCGCTATGGTTCCCACCAGGATAAATACGAGTACAAAAATGACGATCAGCCATTTCATCGCAGCACAGGTAAAGGTGAAAATGCTGTTAGTTTCGCTGATGCTTCCCGAAATGGACCATAACATTCCAACATTCTCCAGCACATCGAGGGCACCGGCAGCGAGCGATGAGGTTGCCATCCATTTTCCGATAACATAAAGTTTAGGATAATTAAACGCAATCCAAAGGCAGAGTTGGTAGAGAAGTATGGCGTAGGATAGAATAAAAGCAAAATCCAGCCAGGTATTTAACCTGGCTGGATTGATTAAGAAACTATTTTGACCGGAAGGCCAGGCAGCTAATACGTGTTGCACCTGGTCCGCCGTGTATGCAAATTCAAGGTGAAGAATGCCGGCGGGAGTGACGCTGGTTTTTAACGGTGCACCTGATTTGACCATTACTGCGATCATAAATACCGTCGCAATGCCGGCTAACAGGCTCGCCCATCCTCCAGGCGCGTTTTTACCTGGCATTATTTGTTACTGAATCTTTCAGCAACGTAATCCCAATTAACAATTTTCCAAAAGTTTTCAATATACTCAGGACGGCGATTTTGGTATTTCAAGTAATAGGCATGTTCCCAAACATCAAGGCCTAAAAGCGGTGTGCCTTTTACTTCGGCAAGGTCCATTAAAGGATTGTCCTGGTTTGGAGTAGAACTAACGACCAGCTTGTTTTCTCCAGTCAATACAAGCCAGGCCCATCCGCTTCCGAAACGATCTTTCCCCGCCTGCGAAAATTCTTTTTTCATACCGTCAAGCGAAGTAAACTGTTTCTCGATAGCGGCAAGTAATTTCCCTTTAGGTGCTCCTGCTCCGTTGGGTGTCATGCATTTCCAAAACAATTCATGATTAAAATGCCCACCGGCGTTATTCCTCATCTTCGACGAATATTTGGAAATGGATGCGAGAATATCTTCCACGGATTTTGATGTCTCTACCTTTTCTGCCAGCGCAGCCTCCTTTAAGTTTTTGCTATAGGTGCCGGCATGCTTATTATAATGTATGTCCATTGTTTGAGCATCTACATAGGGTTCAAGCGCATTATACGCATACGCTAAAGGTTGTTGGTCAAAACCCGTCTTAAAACGATTTGACAGTGGCCCTGTAACCTCCGCCGGGATCGTGTTTGCAATTGAATGTAATGATGGAGCTATTAATAAACTCGCGATACCAGCTTTAGCTGAGTTGCCGATAAAGGACCTTCGGGTAGTTGATTTCATAAAAGTGTTTTAGATGAATTATTTTATCAATTTTTCCGGGTTATCATTTTAACAACCGGGTTGAACAGCACTTTGGTTCTTTTAAAAAAGCGGAGATACAATTCTTTGTTGAAGAGTTGCGAATCATGCATCGCTTTATAAGTGAGCAAAGCGCCCAGCGGCGTCAATACCAAGATCGAAAGCCACATCCCCACAAATGGTGAGGTTATATCATCCTTTACAAATTTTTCGCCAAACATATTTAAAAGATGAAAAATCAGGAAAAAGACGATTGCAACTACCAGGGGCATCCCAAGTCCGCCTTTACGAATGATCGATCCCAGCGGCGCACCGATGAAAAACAATACCAGACACGCGAGGGATAGCGAAAACTTCCGGTGCCACTCAACTTTATTATTAATAAGATCTTTCCTTTTGGCCTCAAATTCTGCACCCGTGAACTGGTAGCTTGTTTTCATGCTGTTTGCATTGCTGATCGCGTTGTCGTACACATAGTATTTTGCAGAATCGGGGATTAGGTCGTTGAATTTTTTTATGGATAGTTTCATTGGCTTAGCCTTTTTCCAAAGACTGTCTGGCAATCTGAGCAAGGGGAGTTGATTATTAATTTCAACATGTAGCTTTTTGCCAAGGCTATCCCGCACTTTTTTGATGGAATCAATTGATACGTCCAGTTGCCGTATGCTCAACATTTTGTAGTCATTTTTAAAAACGCTGTCTGACGTATTCATCATTTGCAGTGAGCTCAGGTCAAAAAGCTTTTTATATTCCTTAAAGCCCAGGCGAATGAATTCCGTCGAAGTATCCATTGCATTTCCACGCTCCTGGAAGCGAAAGCCGTTGTATAAGGTGAACTCAAGGAATTTTTTATCAGGGGAAATACTCATCCGTCCTTTTTCCGCAATGATACTGTTATCCTGCAGCATTGCTTGTTGCTCATAAATGAGCACGTTATGGATGGTTTTACCGTCGGTTTCCTTTCGCCCCACTTTGATAGAATAACCGGGAATGTAATTATAAAAAGTTCCCTGCTTCAGATCGATCGCGGGCTTTTTATAAGTGATGTCGTAATAAAGGGTTTTGAATTTTAAGTTTGCGTAGGGGATAACGTAGTTCGCAAACAGGAAGGTAATTCCACAAAGCATCATGGCGACGATCGTCAACGGCTGCATGAAGCGAAGCAAGGATATGCCGGCTGATTTTATGGCGACGAGTTCAAAGCTTTCTCCCAGGTTGCCAAAGGTCATAATAGAAGAGATGAGGATCGCAATGGGCATTGCCAGCGTCAACAGCGAGGCGCTTGCATACCAAAGAAATTTGCCGATGGTTAGCAAGTCAAGATCTTTTCCCACCAGGTCATCAATATACTTCCATAGGCTTTGCATCATCAATACGAAAAAGGCAATAAAGAACGTAGCGATGAAAGGACCAATGAAGGACTTAATAATGAGCTTGTCTAATTTCTTGATCATACACTGGACTAATGGGAGGGTCAAGTCGACGGCTACAATTTTTTATTGGCAGAATTGCCGCACTGCTTTAGTCAGCCTGCATGCGCTCCTGGGTAATAACTGTAACTTCAACATCCATGACAGAAGAAACAAAAATAACCCTTTCTCCCAAGGAACTTGATTTGGTTTGCAACACCGACTGGATTTTAACGAAACAAGCGATCATAGCAAAAGTTTACGACCTGTTTGGAATGTCCGCGGAGAAAATGACGCAGATGATCAAGGCCGGGAATACTTCAATATCAAGCCAGCTTGGAGAAGTTTCGCCAAAAATTGCCAGGGGAGAAAATTACCAGCAACTGCCCTACGTGATCTTAGACTACCCCAGGATCTTCGGTAAGGAGAATACACTGGCCATTCGCACCATGTTTTGGTGGGGAAATTTCTTCAGCGTCACCTTGCAACTCTCGGGAAGTTATAAAGCCCGGTCAACCGCACACATTATTGCGAGGTTCCACGAATTGCGCCAACGCAATTATTGGATCTGTATACATCCCGATCCCTGGCAACATCATTTTGAAGAAGACAATTATGTGCAACTCGGCAAATTGAAGCAAGAAGAGTTTGCGGATATCCTGCAGCGTAACCCATTTTTGAAAATGGCAATAAAATGGCCACTGAGCGACTGGAGCGCTGTGCCAACTTTTATCGAAGAAAGTTTTAAGGAAATGATCGGTTTGATCGAAACTAGTTACCCAGGCGGTGAAAAAGGTCTTTCACCTGGTATTCCCACAACTGACTTTGGTCTTTAATATCTTTCTTTTCTGCAAAATCTTTTATAACGAGAATCGTTTGGTTTGTGACCTCTGACTTCTCTATAGCGAATTCAAAATATTCCTCTTTTGGTGCGTGTAACCAATGATAGCGAATGAATTTATCTTCTTCTCCTTCCATCAATTCTGCCTGCTCATCTGATCCATTCCAAGAAAAGCTGAATACCCCATCTCTCTCGTCAACCTTATCTGCGAACCATTCCTGCAAACCTGCAGGAGTACTTAAAAAATCATATAAAATTCCAGGCGAACATCTAACCGGGTACTCTAACGTATACAAAACTTTCTTGCTCATCCAATTAATTTAAATCATATAGAATAGTGCAATAATAGCAAAATAATCGAGGTTTCGAAATAATATTTTTATTAGTTATGTTAAACATTTTACGCCGATTTTCCTCGCTTTTTTGCCATACACGCAGCGGGCAAAACCGATTAAAAAACAATTTTGGAACGGATGGGCAAATATCATAAATTACGTTTATGTAAAATATGTTTTTACATTCTTCAAAATTTTTAGTCCTTATTGTAACCTAACCATTTAAAACTTCCGGCTATGAGTATGCGCCAGCTCAAGATTACCAAATCCATTACCAACCGGGAAAGCCAAAGTTTAGAAAAGTATCTTCAGGAAATTGGAAAAGTTGAATTGATCACTCCTGAAGAGGAAGTCAAACTTGCTGTCCTAATCAAACAAGGCGATCAGTTAGCCCTTGACAAACTCACAAAAGCAAACCTGCGGTTTGTTGTCTCTGTTGCAAAACAGTACCAGAACCAAGGCCTCACGTTGCCAGACTTGATCAATGAAGGAAACGTTGGGCTTATCAAGGCAGCGCAACGTTTTGATGAGACAAGGGGATTCAAATTCATTTCATATGCAGTGTGGTGGATACGTCAAAGTATTCTCCAGGCACTTGCCGAGCAATCCAGGATTGTTCGTTTGCCGTTGAACAAAGTTGGCTTAACGAATCGTATCAGTAAAGCATATTCGCAATTGGAACAGGAATTTGAAAGAGAACCAACTTCTGAAGAGATTGCTTTGTTACTCGATCTCGAAACGGAAGAGGTAGCCGCTACCATTGGAGCTGCTGCCCGACACGTTAGTATGGACCAGCCCTTTTCTGATGGAGAAGAAGGTGCATTGATTGATGTGCTGGAAAATCCTAATGCTGATAGTACCGATATGCACCTGACATTTAAAGTTTCTTTGTCAACTGAAATTGACCGGTCACTGAGTACACTTACCGAACGTCAGAAGGATGTTATCCGCTTTTTCTTCGGAATTGGTGTTGACCACCCGTTGAGCCTCGAGGATATAGGTGAGCGCTACAGCCTAACCCGCGAAAGGGTACGCCAGATCAAAGATAAAGCCATCACAAAACTCAGATCAACCTCACGTTGCAAGCTCCTGAGAACTTATTTAGGATCCTGAGATTTTCTTACATTTGCGAAATTGTTGAAGTGAACTTTTTTAGTTCACTTCTTTGTTTATAACCATTCTGTAAAAAGTAAGCCATGTTTACCAGTTTAAGTGAGAAGCTCGAAAGTGCATTTAAAAATATCAAAGGAGAAGGAAGGATCTCCGAACTGAATA
>JAURWD010000134.1 GCA_030655145.1 Ferruginibacter sp. | reverse complement strand
CCTTATCTACAACAGCGACTGTAACATCAGGAGTAGGCACTTATCCGATCACGGTAACGCTTGGATCAAATCCGAACTACAGTGTAACTAAGACAAATGCATCTTTAACTGTCGGTCAACGTTTAATCACAATTAAGGCAGATGCAAAATCAAAATACTGTGGTCAGCTTGATCCGCCTTTGACCTATGTAATCCAAAGTGGAACTGTCGTAAACGGTGACAATTTTTCAGGTGCATTAACAAGAGTTCCCGGCGAGGTAGCTGGCACTCCGTACGAAATCCAACAAGGAACAGCGACACTTGGGTCTAATTATTTTATTACATATCAACCCGCAAATCTTACAATAACTGGGGTAACCATTGATGCATCTTCGAGCAGCAATCCGGTACAGTGGGTAACTGGTGGCGCCTCAGCAACACTCTCAGCAAAAGTCACAGTGGGTATAAGCCCGATCGCTGGCGTATTGGTTGAGTTTTTTGTTGACGGCGTATCAAAGGGCACTTGTCTAACTCAAGCCAATGGGATTGCAACTAAATCCATTAATGGGCTTGTATCAGATGTCTATAAAATCGAAGCCAAAGCAGGTGTGAGTTGCGGAACTTCTATCGCATACTTACCAGTTTACGATCCAAGTGGAGGGTTTGTAACAGGTGGCGGTTGGATTAACTCTCCCGCCGGAGCGTATCTTGCCAGTCCACTACTTACCGGGAAAGCAAACTTCGGTTTTGTATCGAAATACAAGAAAGGTAGCAATGTGCCAGAGGGGAATACAGAATTTCAATTCCAAGCAGGAAATTTAAACTTCACGAGCACCGGATACAGCGCTGGATCTTTAGTAGTTGCAGGTTCGCAAGCGATATACAAAGGGGTTGGAACCATTAATGGAGTCGCAGGATATTCATTTATGATTTCTGCGGTTGATGGCCAAGTAAACGGAGGTGGTAATATTGATAAATTCAGAATCAAAATCTGGAATGCTTCAGGCCCAGTATATGATAATAATATGGGTAAAGATGATAATTCACTTCCAACAACAACTCTCGGTGGCGGTTCAATAGTGATCCATGATGGAAAATCTACTGTTGCGGTTCGCCCGATTGCGGAGATTACCGTCACAGAAGCTCAACCTAACCTAACCGTCAAAGCCTACCCAACTATCACCAGCAATTATTTCAACCTGGTGATCAACAGCGACAAGCAAGAGAAGATCAAGGCCCGCGTTACGGACCTGAGCGGTCGCACCGTTGAAACACTGAACCCTGTAAAAGGACAAGTGAATCGCTTTGGACAATCTTACATCAACGGTATGTACTTTGTTGAAGTGATCCAGGGTAATGAAAGAAAAGTGATCAGGTTAGTGAAAGGAAAGTAGATACATCTTAAAAACTATAAAAACCATTAAGAGTCCCGACAGGGACTCTTTTTTTATGCGCCATACTTTTCGCATCCAAATGTTAAGCATGATTGAGGATCTTTCGGATCGAACGGAAGTGGAGTCACCAAAAGTTGGATAATTTCAGATGGGAATAGATAGTGCAGTTGATGGTTTACAAAACCGTTTCCTGGTAATAGATCTCAATACAAGTTTGCACTTGGTGAAGGAGGTCAAACCTAAAATCGTGGCAGAATAATTAAGCTAACTGAGCAATAGCAAATCTTGCAACAGTTGCAGAAATTTTTCGGCTATAGAAACCTCACAAGAAATGCATAAGTAATATTCCCGTGAAAGAATATTTACACGCAACGCAGAGTTGACAAATTAAGCCCGATTATTTCCGGTAGCGAGTTAGGGTATACGTAATGCGAAAGAAGTGCTGAACAAAAACATGTTAAACTGTAAAAGACAAACCAGGAAGTAGGAGAGAAGCGCTTAATTCAACTGCGTTGCCTGCCTGCCGCTATACGGCGCCTTGATAAAATCACGGGGATATTTCTTGATATATTTCCAGAGAATTCCGGCAAATGCAGAGTACTCACGTAAACGGATACCCCGGCTTTTTACCGCCACCATAAAAGCCAAACCAAAACTTACGGCGAAGTTTAAAAAACCAATGCCGCCAATACCGGCGAGCGTATACCAGATCTCTTTTGTACTGACCTGGTGACCCAGCCCGAAGAAACCAATCGCAGCATTCGCGGCAGAGATCGTGATGTGCCGTATGTCGAAAGGAAGTCCGAAGGTCTTGCCAAAAAATCCGGCCATGCCGAGAAAAAAACCGAGGGCAATATTTCCCATCAAAGAACCTAAATTATTTTCCAGGTAATGAATGATCTTATACCGCCGCTTCTCGCTAAAACTATTTTTAAAAGACGACATGTTCCGCAAGCGGTCAGCCATCTTTCCATACACAACATAATTTTCTACATACCCCGCGATCAACCCGCTCAGGAATAAAAAGAATCCCGTGAAACAGGCATACAACAATGCCAGCGAGTGAAAGGGTTGCTGGTCGGTCAGTAATTTCTGTGCCGCGGCACCCGAAGCGATCATGGTACCGGTCGATTCAAAAAATAACCAGGCGAGGCAATAGGTGAGTGGGAACACCATGATGAGGTTACCGGTAAAAGACGCCAGCTGGGTGCGACTTACCCGGGCAACAGTGATCGCCAAATTGCGTAGATCGGGCTCTTCGCCGAACTTCTGTACATCAAGGGAACTGGCCACATTATTGGCTGTATAGGCCGGCTGCTTTGTCGCCAGCGTTGAGCCGGTGTCCTGGATCAAAATGAATCCGAGTGAATAATTTGTGCTCGTCAAAAACCCTTGCCAGAAAGGCGGCACGGCCATTTTGCCCAACAGGTTTTTTATGATCCCGATAAATGAAATGATGATACCACCGCCGATCGCACTCTGGAACATTTTCCAGAATTCCCGCCGCGTGGTAGTGATGAATTTCTCACCGGTACGTCCACCATGTTCCGCGATCTGGTAGGCGAGGTAACTCGTATTCTCGCTTAAAAATTCCTTGATAGAATTTTTCCTGTTTTCATTGTGCACCACGGTTTTAAAATAATCTACAAAACGGTCCGTGTTGAAATGATTATCCGTATCCAGCACATCCACAATGATGAAGAGGCGGTCGATCTGTTGTTGTAACCGCGTGATGATATAGGTTTGCGCAAGACTGGTTCCCACCACGATGCGTTGTTCTTTGATCCACTGGATGCTTTGATTACAGTTGTGTAAAGCTTCTGTAATATTCGCGAGCAGGATGCGATGCGTATGCGCATCCATTCCTTCGCGGCTTAACTTCAGGTATTCATTGATCAACCGGTTTTGTTCAAGAAAGGGAAATACAGCATCGCCGAAATTTTCATACCGGTGGGTGATCTCTCTTTCCAGTCCGAGCGTCGTCACGCGATAACTGAGGATCTGTAAAGACTGCTGTAATTGGAGGATAAGTTTCGGTTCAGTCAGGTTGATCTGGATGCCGAGCCCTTCAAAGAACTGTATCCAAAGATCTTTGTCAATGTTCTCAACCCAGATGTGATCCGTCTTCTTATAAAATATCTTATTAATAACAAAAAGGAAATTGTCAGGCGTCTGTAATTCGGGCAGCAGTTTATGCTTGACCTTGCTCATTAGTTCCTGGACAAAACCGCGACTGCTGACAATGCCATTTTCCGTGAGGGCAATAACAATATTTGTTTTGAGAAACTGGGTAAGCAAGGCTTTTCGCAGTGAAAATAAAGAGGTCCGGTCCTGGCTTACCTGGTATAATAATGCCTTGAATCGGATCTCCGCCTGCTCAGTATCCCGGGGATTGTCTGGCCGCATTTTCCCGATGAGTTCCGCTAAAAATTCAAGACTGCGATTGGGGGAATGTAATGGTAACACGATCGCCTGCTGCTTACCAGGGGGTTTGGGCAAATCGTTCTTTTTTCTATTGATGCGCAGCATGTTGGCGGGTTACAGCACTGAACTAAACGTAAAAAATTATGTAACTAATATATCGTTGACAACGATTTTAGCATAAATGTTGCTTCTCTTTTTATTTGATCCCCGATTCAGCTTATTTTTGTAAGTGTTATTTATGGCAACGAAGACAGATATAAAATTCCAGGAAGATACCGACGTTCTCTCCGCCACGGACGAGTTTTGCAGCCTGATCGTGTGGAATGATGAAGTGAATACATTCGACTGGGTAATCGAAACTCTTATTGAAATTTGTGGCCATTCCCAGGAACAGGCGGAACAGTGTGCCATTATTATTGACAGCAAGGGCAAATATTCCGTTAAAGAAGGCAGCTACGATGTCCTGAAGCCCATGTGCGACGCCATCACTGACCGTGGCATCAATGCAACCATCGACGTTATGGCCAGCTAACCAGTCTTCACTTTTTTCTTTTTCGTTTATTCAATTCTTTAAGACTCCTTGCCCGGCATCTGTCTGCGGTAAATTTCTTTCTTTTGTAAGATGCGGACCCGGATGGAAACCCTCCGTAAACTAATTCCGCAATCAGCATGTATCTACTGAACGATGAACCTCTTTTCCCGCCTGTTGACCTTGCTGATGAGGATGGCTTGCTTGCGATCGGCGGAGATCTTTCCATCGAGCGTCTCCTGGTTGCATATCGCTCGGGTATTTTCCCCTGGTACAATCCAAATGAACCGATTTTATGGTGGAGCCCTGATCCCCGGTTCGTGTTATTTCCGCAGGAACTAAAGGTGAGTAAGAGTATGCAAACTGTATTGCGAAATGGCAGGTATCGCTTTACTATAAACCGGGCATTTGCACAAGTCATTCAACAGTGCAAGACGACCACACGCAAGGGCCAGCAAGGTACCTGGATATCGCCGGATGTGCAAGCAGCCTTCAACGAATTACACCAGCTCGGTTATGCGCACAGCGCCGAGGCCTGGATGAATGGGCAACTTGTGGGCGGACTGTATGGCATCAGGATGGGCAAGGCATTTTTCGGCGAGAGTATGTTTAGCCAGGAAAGTAATGCGAGCAAATTCGCGTTCATTAAATATGTTCAGCAGTTGCAGAAAGAGGACGTAGTACTGGTTGATTGCCAGGTGCATACCGCTCACCTCGAAAGCCTCGGTGCCAGGATGATATCGAGGGCGGCGTTTAGCGAAAAGCTGGATGAATTAATCCGTTAATTAGCTAGTTAGCTAATTTGCTAATAAATGCAAATGTCTAAATAGCTCAATGGCTCAATTTGAAAATGCTCAATGTGAGTAATATGCTAATGTGCTGATTTGCTAAATTGCTAAATGAAAATGCAAATTGCAAATGACTCGATATGCAAATGGCTCAACAGGCAAATGGCTCAATTTGAAAATAGCTCAACGAGGTAATGTGCTAATGTGTTGATTTGCTAATGTGCTATTGAAAATGCAAATGCAAATCAATTGAAATGACTCAATATGATAAAGTCTCACTACAAAGTGGTGCATTTCATTTATCATTCAACATGTAACATTCACCATTTCTTCGGCCATGAGCCATGAACTATGAGCCATGAACTACTTTCCAAACTTTTGTCTCAAAGCCGCGAGCGCATCATTTAGTGGTAGGTCTGCAAGTGGCTTTTTTGAGGGTTGCTGCTGGTGAGGAGCTGGCTTGTTCCCGGTGAACGGTCGCTGTGGTTGTTGCCTCCTTGAGGGAGCTTCCTGGGTCTGCTTGATGGAGAGGGCGATCCTTTTACGAGCTGCATCCACTTCTACCACTCTTACCTGTACGTGCTGGTTAAGTTTCAACACCTCGTTGGGATCCGTAATGTAGGTATGCGAGATCTCAGATACGTGAACCAGTCCGTCTTGTTTTACACCAATGTCAATGAAGGCGCCAAATCGCGTGATGTTGGTTACTACACCAGGAACTTCCATCCCCGGTTTCACATCATCAATGCTGTAGATGTTGGCAAATTCAAATACCTGTGCTTCACTTCGCGGATCGAGGCCCGGCTTCTTTAATTCGTTTAGGATATCCCTGATCGTTAGTTCGCCAATTTGTTCCGTTACATACTTTTTTGCATCAACGGTTTTCAACACGTCTTCCTTACCAATAAATGCATTCAAGGCCAGGCCGAGGTCTTTAGCCATTGCCTCCACTACGGGGTAAGCTTCAGGATGCACCGCACTTTGATCCAGTGGGTCATCGCCTTCTTTGATCCGCAAAAACCCGGCACATTGCTCATACGCTTTTCCGCCCAGGCGGGGAACTTTCAATAGTTGTTTCCGGCTGCTAAACTTGCCGATCTCGTTGCGGTATTTTATAATGTTGTCAGCAAGGGTTCCACCAATGCCGCTCACGTAGCTCAATAGATGTTTGCTGGCGGTATTCAAATTAACACCTACGTTATTTACACAACTTATAACGGTAGCGTCTAGCCGCTCTTTTAGCCTGAACTGGTTTACATCATGTTGGTACTGCCCTACACCGATGCTCTTGGGATCAAGTTTTACCAACTCCGCCAACGGATCCATCAACCTGCGACCGATGCTTACCGCACCACGCACGGTAATGTCTTCATTCGGAAATTCTTCCCGCGCAATTTCAGAAGCGGAGTATATCGAAGCGCCATCTTCATTCACCAAAAATACCGGGAGGCCAAGTTGTAATTTCTTAATGAATTGTTCTGTTTCCCTACCCGCTGTTCCATCACCAATGGCAAAAATTTCAATGCCGTATTGTTGCACCAGGTTTTTAATTTTTATTTCTTCCGCTGCCACCCGGTTGTGTTCATGCGGGAAGATGAGGTCGGTTTTCTGCAGTTCACCTTTTTCGTCAAGGCAAACAACTTTACAGCCCGTGCGATAGCCGGGATCAATGGCGAGAATTCTTTTACTGCCAAGCGGCGAGGTCAGCAAAAGCTGGCGCAGGTTTTCCGCGAACACGTTGATCGCGTCTTCATCAGCCTTTGTCTTAAGAGCGGTACGAAATTCGGTCTCCAGGCTTGGTTGTATAAGGCGACGATAAGCATCCCGGATCGCCTTTCGCAAATGATCACCCGAACTTGTCATTCCTTTGATAAACATTTCTTCCATCATTTCAAGTGCTTCTTCCTCGGGCGGCGCAATGGCGATACGCAGGTGCCCTTCCAGGAATCCGCGGAGCACGGCCAAAATGCGATGCGAAGGTGTTTTTGAGATGAGTTCAGAAAAATCAAAGTAGTCTTTGTATTTGATCCCTTCTGTTTCTTTGTCCGGCACCACCTTACTTTGCAGCGTTGCAGTTGTTTCAAATAAGCGGCGCAATTTTGTTCTTACCACGGCGTCTTCATTCACCTGTTCCGCGATGATATCACGAGCTCCCTGCAGGGCTGCCTCACCGTTCGAAACTTTTACATTTACATAATTAAGCG
>JAURWD010000133.1 GCA_030655145.1 Ferruginibacter sp. | reverse complement strand
AAGAATACTGAGCTTCCCGCGGGCGCTTACACGTATATGTTAGACTTAAAAAATAACCGCCCAATAATCAAAGGAATGGTGGTTATCGTTCGATAGCCTGGCTCGTCAGCAATTTCACACACTGCGAAGCAATCTCCTGTTCTTCATTTGTGGGTATAACGAGGATCTTAACCCGGGATGCGCTGGTGTTTATCTCACGGAGAACGCTTTGTTTGGCTTCATTTTTTTCGCGATCTAAATTTATTCCCAGGTATTCGAGACCGTTAGCACACATGTAACGCATGAGCACATCATTTTCGCCTACCCCACCGGTAAACACAATCGCATCTAGTCCATTCATTGCCGCGGTATAGGCTCCTAAATATTTCCTGATGCGGTAGGCATACATATCGTAAGCGAGTTTTGCCGCACCATCTCCTTTGTCCATTTCGGCCCTGATGTCACGCATATCACTAAAACCGGTTAGGCCCAACATGCCGCTTTTTTTGTTAAGTATTGCGTGCACCTGTTCAATTTCGTACCCCAGCTGGTTCACCAGGTGAAAGATCATGGACTGGTCAATATCTCCTGCACGGGTTCCCATGATCAATCCATTCATCGGGCCCATTCCCATACTTGTATCAATGGACCGGCCGTTTTTAACAGCTGTCATGCTGCAACCATTTCCTAAATGTATGGTGATGATCTTTGTGTCTTGCTTTCCCAGGTATGCGATGGCTTGCTCACTGACAAACTTATGACTGGTGCCATGAAAACCGTACACGCGAATTCCATGATCATAGTAAAAAGACGCGGGTACGGCAAAGCGAAAGGCTTTTTCCGGTATTGACTGATGGAAGGCCGTATCGAAAACGGCGACCTGGATTGCGGCAGAGAAAATCTTTTCAGCCACGTCTATCCCTAAGTAATTTGATGGATTGTGCAAGGGCGCCAGCGGGAAGAGTTTTTTGATCTCCGCCTTCACCTCCCTGGTGATGACAGTCGTTTCGGCAAAACTTTCACCACCATGCACTACCCGGTGACCAACAACCTCAATTTCAGCCGGATCTTTTATCACGCCGATCGACGCATCGGTGAGCAGCAGCGCAACCTGCGCAAGTCCTTCGGCGTGATCCGGCATTTCGGGCATCAGCTTCGTTATTCTCTCCTCTCCTGCCGGAAAAGTTTTATGCGTGATGACCGCGTTCTCCAACCCAATACGCTCAACAATTCCACTGCAGGCGATCTCAGCTTCCGGCATTTTTATCAACTGGTACTTAATGGAGCTGCTGCCTGAATTGATGACGAAAATATTCATGGTTAAAACTTGAAAAGATTTTTAGTCGATTATTGTTGGGCCTGGATAGAGGTGATCACCACGGTATTGAAAATATCATCAACAGTGCAACCACGACTTAGATCATTTACAGGCTTGTTAAGCCCCTGGAGCATTGGACCGATCGCGAGCGCACCGGTTTCACGTTGCACGGCCTTATAGGTATTATTGCCCGTATTCAGATCAGGGAAAATCAATACGCTGGCCTGTCCCGCAACGATTGAATTGGGCAATTTTTGTTTTCCAACTGCCGGATCCACGGCTGCATCATATTGAATGGGACCTTCGATTTTCAGATCCGGTCTCGAGGTTTTCACAAGCTCGGTTGCCCGGCGAACTTTTTCAACATCTTCTCCCTGCCCTGAAGTTCCGGACGAATATGATAACATAGCGATCTTCGGTTCGATGCCAAACATCATACTGCTTTCAGCAGAAGAAATGGCGATATCGGCCAGTTGTTCCGAGGTTGGATTGGGATTTACTGCACAATCACCAAAAACAGTAACCCTGTCGGGAAGGCACATAAAAAATACGGATGAAACCGTTGAAACACCGGGCTTTGTTTTTATGAATTGCAGCGCCGGTCGAATGGTATGTTGTGTAGTGTTAATAGCGCCGGAGACCATCCCGTCTGCGTGTCCTTTGTAAACCATCATCGTACCAAAATAAGCACCATCCCGCATAAAGTCGGTAGCCATATCCATGTTGACATTCTTGTTCTTTCTTAACTCGTAGAACGTAGTAACATAATCAGGAAAGTTTGGTGAAGTTGCAGGATCAATGATATCAACATTGTTTAGATCGAGCGTAATGTTTAAACGTTTGACCGCAGTGGCGATTTCCTCTTTTTTGCCAAGGATGGTTAGCCTTACTACCTCCTGTTTTAGCAGCCTGGCAGCGGCAACAAGGATTCGATCGTCGGTGCCTTCTGGTAACACAATGTGCTTCTTGGCCAATTTGGCGCGTTTCACCAATTCATATTGAAACATGCGAGGTGTCATCCCCTCCGGCTTGGAGGTAATGATTCGGTCAATGATCGCTGTGGTGTCGATGTATTTTTCAAAGGTGCTGATGGCAAGATCAATTTTGAATTTATTATCCGCGTATATGCGTGACTGTACGGAGCCAACCCGCGTAACGGTTTCAAAGGTGCCTGTTTGAACCTGGGCAATCGGAATAACCGATTCCAATCCTTCAACCAGTTTGATAATGGGCTCTTCTGGCTCCAGTCCACCGGAGAGAATTATGCCCGCCACCTTAGGATAATTTTTAGAAAGATTTGCCTGGATCATGGCAATGATGATATCGCCCCGATCACCCGGGGTAACGATGAGCGTATTTTCCTGCAGGCGGGTAAGACAGTTGCGCAACTGCATCGCACCTACGATATAATGGTCGACCGGGTTCGAGAGAAAGTCGTGGCCAAACAGGATCGTGCCTTCAACCGCGGAAATGATCTCTTTCATCGTAGGACTACTCAGATCCTTATTCATCGGAACAATAGAATGCAATAGCCCTGTTGGTAATCTTTCGGCGAAATACCGCTGCAATTCCTCTATGTATGGAACAGCTACGCGATTTGCGATAATGGCCAGCAGCGTTATCTCGCGGTCTGCCAACACCTGGAGGCTCGACAACACATTCTTTGTGATCTCATCCGGCGAATAGCCGTCACCTTTAGTAATGAGAATCAGTGGGATGCCGAGGTTTTTTACGATCTCGAGGTTGTAGTAAAATTCAAAGGAAGCTCCGTCGCCGGCGAAATCTGTTCCATCAACGAGTACAAAATCATTGAGGTCTTCCAGCTTCTTATATTTGGCAATGATGGTGTCGATGATGTAAGCAGTATTTCCTTCACTGCGATACATCAACAGTTCATTGTAAGTAAAAGCAAAGGTGTCTTCATATTGCAGGTCCAGTCCGAAATGCTCGATCATGGTCTGGATATAAATATCTTTCCCGGATTCTTCGCTTTCGCGGATGACAGGTTTGAAATAGGCGATCTTCTTTATTTTTCCTGCCAACATATTCATCAACCCCAGGCTCACGACAGATTTACCACTGTACGGTTCTGAAGAGGTTATGTAGATCGCTTTAGACATAATAGTGCAATGATTGGGTGATGTTTAATGGCTGCAAAAATCGGGTATTTTGAGCAATGCATTATGATGCGTAACAATCGAATGTATGAGTTTGAACAGATCGGTTGCAATAATTTTAAGCACCGATGGATATAAAAAAAGCCGTTCTCAGAACAGCTTTCATTTTGAATTTTAAGACTTTATCAGGCAACTTTGAGCATGCTCATTTTGCTGGTGTTGAACTTCCGTTGTGCGTATTCCAGCGTTACCTGGAAAGTTTTTACTTTTTGAGAAGGCAATTCATACATCGCGTCGGTTAAGATACTTTCACAGATGCTCCTCAAACCTCTTGCGCCTAGTTTATATTCCAGCGCTTTCTCCACCATAAAATCTAGGACCGGTTCATCAAATTTGAGCTCGATCCCTTCGATCTCGAACAAGCGGGTAAATTGTTTTACCAATGCATTTTTTGGCTCGGTAAGAATATTGCGTAAAGTGGGTGCATCCAGTGGATTTAAGAATGTGATCACCGGCAGGCGACCCAGGAGTTCCGGAATCAAACCAAACTGCTTCAGGTCAACCGCATTCACAAACTGCAACAGGTTTTTTTGCTGAAATTCCTGCAGGGTTTTGTTTACACTAAACCCGATAGCATGAGTGTTCACCCGGCGGGCGATGATCCTGTCAACGCCGTCGAAAGCACCACCGCAAATAAATAAGATGTTTGAAGTATTAACCTTCACAAGTTTTTGTTCAGGATGTTTCCGTCCGCCTTGCGGTGGTACCAACACTTCAGTTCCTTCAAGCAATTTGAGTAAGCCTTGTTGAACACCCTCTCCGCTAACATCGCGGGTTATGGACGGGTTGTCACTTTTACGGGCAACTTTATCAATTTCATCAATGAACACAATTCCTTTTTCAGCTGCAGCTACGTCGTAATTACAAGCCTGGAGCAACCTGCTCAACATACTCTCCACATCTTCACCTACATAACCTGCTTCTGTAAACACGGTAGCATCTACGATCGCAAAGGGCACGTTCAACATGCGTGCGATAGACTTCGCCAGCAGGGTTTTACCCGTACCGGTTTCACCAACCATTATGATGTTACTTTTTTCAATCTCTACATCATTCTCCACTTTTTGGTTCAACCGTTTGTAGTGATTGTATACAGCGACCGCGAGGATTTTTTTCGCATCGTCCTGCCCGATAACGTATTCATCCAGGAATTTCTTTATTTCGATTGGTTTCTTAACAGTTAGTTTGTGTGTTCCACTACTTCCTCCGCTGCCTCCTGAATTCTGCTTCGCCTCGGGATAGATCATCAGCTCCTGGCCGATTATTTCCTGGGCGTGATCCACACAGTTCTCACAGATATGACCTTCCTGCCCGGCAATGAGAATTTTCACCTCATCGCGGCTTCGGCCACAAAAAGAACAGTGTAAAGTTTGTTGTTTTGCCATTTTGATTCTTTTATTTCTCCTGTTTTATCAATTAGGGTTGCAAAGATAAGAAACCCTGCACAGAACGTTACCTTGAGGACAATATTGTCGGCCCAAACGTTGCAGGATTTTGTTAATTATGAGCCTGCTCAAAAATGTCGGATCCGAGCAAAGTAATCAACTGGCATTTCACCAACTCACCCATCGACTTGCAAGGTGCAAAGGCGTCCGTTTTAAAGTGCTCATCCAGTTCCCGACGCAGGAGCCTCACCTTGTAAGCCTCTGACAATTCGTCTTTGGACATGCAATCCAGCAAGTGAACTACCCGGGAGACATTGCCGGTGAGTTGCATTTTTAAGCGCTCCCGCTCCTTCAATTGCAACCCGACCACCTGATCGGGGGTAAGCGCAGTTAGCACGAGTTCCACATAGTCATGATTTTCTTTGTAAAACTGGGGCAGGTACAAATTTTTTCTGCCTTCGTAAGACTGTTGATCGAAATCGATCGGTTGAAAAAAATATAGCTCATTTGGTCCAGGGTGTTGAGCGATCACAAAGTTGTAGCTGCGCATATCACCCAACAACCTTGCAAAACATCGTTCGTTGAAACTCACAAATTCTGCTGCTATTTGGGTTTGGGTTGCGGTCGGTAATTGATGCAGGTACTCGCTCAAAAATACATCGCCGGGCATGCCTGGAATATGTGCTTCGACGAGGGTATTGTTATCATATAAAAAATTGGTGGGATCCGGTGCCAGGAGTTGCTCCAATTCAAGCCCATAAATGCGGGAAGCGTCGGCGATCTTGATGTAAAACTGTTGGACCTTTCCAGAAGACTGCTCCCTGACTTTTATGCGGAAAGGAACGCTGTTTCCAAACTCACAAAAATCAACCTGCACAATTTCAAGCTCAGCGGCGGTGGCTTCCAATCCGGTATGTAATAATGCAAAGGTGTTAAGTAAGGCAGGGTAAAGGGTTTGTTGATCTGCTTTTTCAAAAATGGCCGTTTCCCAATGCGTGAGCTTACCGTGTTGGTCGCGAACAACATTTGAATGGCTGTAATAAACAAGGTCTGAGTAAGCAAGCGGTAGGGGTGTACTTCTGCCGTTCTTTAACAGGTATTCATGCAAAGGGTCACTTACCGGGATTGCATCCTTTTGCATCAACGGCCGGTCCGACTGAAGGGAGCGTTTTGCATTAATGATTTCCTCAAACTTCATGTTCCTGTTTTGTTGACGGAATAAAAAAAGCTTCACCGGAACGATGAAGCTTTTTCTTTACACACCGTAGAATTACAATTTACTCAACACGCCATCCACAATTCCATAATTCACCGATTCACCGGCGTCCATCCAATAATCACGGTCAAAATCTTTCAATATTTTTTCAATGGTTTGACCACAGTTTTCCGCCAGAATGCGAGCACCTAATTCTTTGGTTTTTTGCATCTGCTGGGCCATGATCTCCAGGTCAGCACTTGTGCCCTGTCCACCACCGCTAGGCTGGTGTATCATCACTTCTCCATTTGGAAAAATGAAGCGACGACCTTTTTCACCACCGCTGAGCAGGATACTACCCATGCTCGCAGCCATTCCCATGCACACGGTGCTTACGGGTGAGGTGATCATCTGCATAGTATCATAAATAACCATGCCGCTTGTCACCATGCCGCCTGGGCTATTAATGTAAAAGGTGATCTCTTTTCCTGGATCGATTGCTTCTAAGTAAAGAAGGCGGGCCGTAATGTCTTTAGAACTTTTATCATCGACAACACCCCATAAGAATATCTTGCGTTGCTCAATAAATTTTTTGTCGAACTGCCAGCTGCTTACCATTTTCTCCATTGGATTCTCTGGCGTTTCCTGTGGATTTTCCTCTTCATCGTTGAACCGTGTACGGTAGTTGCTATTGATATACATACTATCTTTTTTATTCTTATTGTTAATTGAATCCGCAGAATCTGGAGCTGCGGTACAAGAGTGCGACGCCACTAAAGCCGAATTTTTGATGCAGCCCGGACAAAGCTCCTGCTTTTCTTAGTCCTTCTTTGTTTTGCGGGGATTGGTAGTCAGCACCTCATCCACAATACCGTAGTCTTTCGCCTCTGAGGAAGTCATCCAGTAATCGCGGTTACAATCCAATGCGACTTTATCAAAAGGCTGACCGGTGTGGTGAGAAATAACATCGTACAATTCTTTCTTAATTTTCTTTACTTCATTGACCGTGATCTCAATGTCGCTTGCCTGTCCGCCGGCACCGGCGCTTGGCTGATGCAGCATGATCCTGCTGTGCCTGAGGGCTGTACGTTTACCTGGAGAACCCGCACACATTAACACCGCAGCCATAGAGGCGGCAATACCTGTGCAAATGGTAGCAATATCCGGCGTAACAAACTGCATGGTATCATACATACCCAGACCTGCATACACACTTCCACCGGGAGAGTTAATGTACATCTGGATATCTTTGGTGCGATCTGTACTCTCCAGGAAGAGAAACTGCGCGGTGATGATGTTTGCGACCTCATCAGTTACGGGATATCCCATAAAGATGATGCGGTCCATCATCAGGCGACTATAAACATCCATAACAGCAATGTTCATGGGGCGTTCTTCAATGATATTGGGAGTAAGGTTGGTAACGTTGTGTTTGATGTATCCGTCCAAAGTATTGCTACTGATCCCACGGTGTTTAACCGCATATTTTTCAAATTCTTTTCCAAAATTCATCTCGTAATTATTTAGGATAACAAGTATAGTTGATTGGTGAAACCAAATATTATGCTATAAATAAAACGCGACAAAACGGCGGAACATGATCTCCACTACGGGAAATTTGATTACTAAAACGGCAAAACAGGACTGGGCTTTAAACAAAAAGGCCCAAGCGGGGTGCTTCGGCCTTTAAAGAAATTTGTGTTGCTTTTAGTGTTGATGATTGTGCTGCATTGCAGTGAGTTCATCGGCACTTACTTCTTTTTGCTGTGGGTTAGCCTTGCTTTGCGCCCAGCCAAATAATTTATCAGTAATCAGGCGACGGTAACTTGCGTCCACCTGCTTTTCGTCTTTCAGCATGCGATCGATGTAGCTGTCCAGCCAGCTGGTATCTTCACCCAGGTTCATGGTGCCAAAGTAACGCATTACTTCAACCCGCATTGACTCTTTAAGTTCTTCCTGGCTTACTTCGAGCTTATTGTCTTTGATGATCTTATCGCTGATCAAGGTCCATTTTAATTGACTGCTAAACGTTGGGAATTCCGCTTCTGCTTCTTCCGCTGTTTTGCGTTCCTGGCTACCTGTTTGCAACCAGCGCTTCAGGAATTCCGCTGGGAACTCCATTTTGGTGTCGTCTAAAAGCAAGTGATAGATCTGATCGTGTAATTGGTTACGGCTTTGGCTTTCCCAATACTGCTCGATCTCTTCTTTTAATTTTTGGCGAAACTCATCTTCGGTAGCAATCCCTGCTCCGGGAAATACTTCACCGAAAAAAGCTTCGTTCAACTCACGGTTCTCAACCTTGCCGAGTTTGACAATCTTGAGGTTGAAGAATTTATCTGCTGCGGCTTTGTCATCTTTTGCAAATCCAAGATCCTGCAATACCATTTCAAGCGTCTCGCCTTCAATTGCTTTTGACAATTGCGTAACAACAACTGCGTCTTTTGATTTCCCTTTAAGCTCTTCCTGCAATGCAGGTGTGAAGTACCTAAAAATGAGAGAATTTTCTTTTACCGCACCACCTTCAATCACATTGCCGGCTTCATCAACTTCCGTAAACAGGATGTTTAATACGGTTTCATCATCGCTGATGGTTTCAGGCTCTGAAATGGTGCCGCCTTTTTGTTGCATGCGTTCTACTTCATCCTGCACCATCTCGTCTGTCACCTTTACTTTATGGAAAGTTAGCGGCGCACTTTCAATGGATGGAATTTCGAAACTTGGTTTCAAGCCAATTTCAAAACCGAATTCATATTCAGCAGGATTGTTGAGATCCAGTTTGCGGATGTCTGCATCCATCGCCAATGGCTGTGCAAAAATTTCCGGCTTTTCAGTATCGAGGTAAGTATATAATTGCTTCTCAACCGTCTTCAAAACTTCATCGGTATAGATGGAGGGACCGTACATTTTCTTGATCATTCCCTGTGGCACCATTCCTTTTCGGAAGCCGGGCACGTTAACGGTTTTGCTATATTCTTTCAACTTCTTCTCAAACGTTGGGAAGTAATCGTCTTTGGTGACTTTAACAATGATTTTGTCGTTGAGCAGGCCAATGTTCTCTCTTGCTACTGATGCCATAATGATGCTTTTGGGGCCTAGGCGAAAATTTCAACCCGGGCATTTTATAAATGATTTTAATAACCTCTTAACAAAACACCCCCTCAGGAAAGAGAGGGTGTTGTAGTCCGGATGATAGGGGTCGAACCTACATGGATTGCTCCGCCAGATCCTAAGTCTGGTGCGTCTGCCAATTTCGCCACATCCGGTTAAGGGGTGCAAAAGTAAGGGTTTTCGCCAAAAATTAAAACAGATTTCTTTTCGTAAATTCGTCTCATTCATGGAAGCGACATTACCGATACAAAAATATAACCTGAGTGAGGCAGAAGAGAAGAAAGAGATACTTCGGCATTACCGCGGACTATTAAAAGAACTAAAGCCAAAACTGAAGCCCGGCGATAAGGAACTGTTGCGTCATTCATTTGAAATGGCAGTGGATGCACACAAGACGATGCGTCGCAAAAGTGGAGAGCCTTACATTCTGCATCCCCTGGCGGTGGCAAAAATTTGTGTAGAAGAAATCGGTCTCGGGGTAAGAAGTACCATCTGCGCCCTCCTTCACGATACCGTGGAAGACACCGATCTCACGCTCGAAGACGTGCAACGGGAATTTGGGCCGGAGATCAGTAAGATCGTAGATGGTCTTACGAAGATCAGCTCGGTGATGGACACAAATACCAGCCAGCAGGCTGAGAATTTCAAAAAGATCCTGCTCACCCTTACTGATGATCCACGGGTGATCCTCATAAAGCTCGCCGACCGCCTGCATAATATGCGGACACTCGATAGCATGAAGCGGGAAAAACAGCTCAAGATCAGCAGCGAAACTGTTTATGTATATGCTCCCCTCGCCCACCGCATGGGATTGTACGCCATAAAAACGGAGATGGAAGATCTGTCCATGAAGTACCTGGAACCCGACACCTACCGCTACATAGCCCAAAAACTTCGTGAAACAAAAAGAGAACGCACCAGATATATCAATGACTTCATCCGGCCACTAAAGGACAAACTGGATCGGGCCGATTTCATGTTCGAAATTCACGGACGCCCGAAAAGTATCCACAGCATCTGGAATAAGATGAAGAAAAAGGGAGTAAGCTTTGAAGAAGTGTACGATCTTTTTGCGATCCGTATCATTGTTGACTCAACGTATGAGAAAGAGAAAGGTGATTGCTGGAAGGTGTATAGCATAATTACGGATGAATATAATCCTTCGCCTGAACGCCTGCGTGACTGGCTGAGCAACCCGAAAAGTAACGGGTATGAAGCGCTCCATACAACGGTGATGGGGCCACAGGGTAAATGGGTTGAGGTGCAGATCCGTACAAAACGGATGAACGAAATCGCGGAGAAAGGACTGGCAGCGCATTGGAAATACAAAGAAGGAACCAGTGATGAAAGTCGCTTTGACAAATGGTTTCACCAGATACGGGAAGCACTTAGCGGCCAGGATACCAATTCCATCGATTTTTTGCAGGATTTTAAAACCTCTTTCCTGGCTGAAGAAATTTATGTGTACACGCCCAAGGGCGATATAAAGATGTTGCCCATCGGCGCTACGGCGCTGGATTTTGCATTTGGAGTGCATACCGCCATCGGTAGTAAATGCATCGGGGCAAAGGTCAACCACAAGCTGGTACCCATTGGTCATAAATTACGCAGTGGCGACCAGATCGAGATCATTACCAGTGCGAAGCAGAAGCCAAGCCAGGAATGGTTGAACCTGGTGGTAACCAGCAAAGCGAAACAAAAGATCAAGGATACTTTAAAAGAAGAAAAGAGAAAAGTTGCGGAGGATGGGAAGTACATTTTACAAAAGAAACTGGATGCCATCGGCGGCATGATGACGCAACATAACCTGGAAGAACTGGCGTCCTTTTACAAGGTAAATTCGTCCCTCGACCTCTTGTATGAAATTGCCATCAAGAAGATTGACCTAAAGGAGCTCAAGGAATTTACCGCTTCAGGTGACCGGCTTTTCTTGCCAAAACCTAAAGTTGATCCGGAGGCAAAAGTGGAACCTGAGCAGGTTGCCCGAACTTACCCGAAAAAGGATACTGAATTGATCATTTTTGGGGAGAGCAGCGATCGCATTATGTACACACTTGCCAACTGTTGCAAACCCATACCCGGAGACGATGTTTTCGGTTTTATCACCACAGGCGAAGGATTAAAAATTCACCGGACAAATTGCCCCAATGCTGCCAGGCTAATGTCGAACTACGGCCACCGGGTGGTGAAAACAAAGTGGGCTAAAAACAAAGAAATTTCCTTCCTGACTGGTTTGAAGATTGTTGGGTTGGATGATGTGGGGGTGATCCACAAAATTACCAACCTCATCAGTGGAGAAATGCGCTTCAATATTTCGGCGATGACCATGGAAGCTAAAGACGGGATCTTTATGGGGAACTTCAAGATATTTGTTCATGATAAAGAAGAGTTGGATGAACTGTGTAACCGCCTGATGGCCCTCCAGGGCATTGAAAAGGTAGACCGCTACGATACAGAATAATCAAACCCTCCCCTTATTAAAACGGCGTGCCTTTTGCTATCTACCTATTCATTATTTTTCACAATTTAAAATAAACACGATGCAAGAATTAATTACGCGGATCACCGAAAAAACGGGGATTTCGACGGCACAGGCAAATAATGTAATTGAGACTGTTAAGGAATTTGTCAAGGAAAAATTTCCAATGATGGCAGGTGCAGTAGACAACCTTTTTGCATCAGCAGCCGCGGACAGTTCGGCTATAGTTGATCCGGGTGCCCCGGCAGTAGATGAACCTTCATTTCTTGACAGGATCAGTGATTTTATTCCTGGAGCTACCGGTGAAAAAGTTGAAGGTTTTGCCAAAGGCGCAGCTGACAAAGCAGAGGATGCATTTGGTGCTGTAAAAGAAAAGCTCGGCGGGATGTTTGGAGATAAAAAATAAGAAAACTGAAATATTAAAAAAGAGGCAGTGATCTAATCCTGCCTCTTTTTAATTTCTGCCATTCCAATAGTCATTTCACGGTTTACATCAACGATTTAGGGCAGTTGCTCAGTAATTGACCCAGGCAATTTATGGGGAAATCGCGTTGGGTAATAGCATACAGCTACCAGCACACACGGCTCACTTTTTAAAAGCCTTGCGTTAGTTGATTATGCCGCTAATTTCTGTAGAACTCTTACAAAATTGTTGTTGACTTGTTGGCCTTCAACATTTCTCCAACAATGCCCATTTCCTCACCCGATGGGGAGGAAACAATTACCATGTCGATAAGGGAATCATCAATGATCGCCTGTTTGTCGTTCACCACCATCGCTCCGGGATGGTTTGAGTTTACAACGTTCGCGGGCACTTCATTTTGATAGTATATTTTGGAAACCACGTAACCCTGTGACTGGCTGACTGGTGATAATTGGAATAATTTTGATGAATCCCCACATTCAATTACCGCAATTTGTTTAATCGTGTTCATACTTGTTGATTTTAATTAATCAATAATAAAAAGCAAAAATACATAATTTTGTTTAATCGATTAAACACCCCATTTATTTCGGCTCTTGACGAGGTGATTGAGGCATGATTTTTTAATCTTAATAGGTTGATAATGTTTTTAATATGTTCTTCGAATGATCCAATGTTAATTTATGATTAACTTATACACTTCATGCTTAAAAGGGTCTCATTAAAAGATATTGCCAGCCAGGTAGGAGTTTCTTCTGCGTTAGTATCGTATGTGCTGAATGGCAAGAATACGGGTAGGATCAATAAATTGGTAGCCCAGAAGATCCGTGATACTGCCAGGGAATTAAATTACCGCACGAACCAGATTGCCCGCAGCCTCAAAACCAACCGGACCAATACCTTAGGCTTCATCGTGGCGAATATTTCCAATCCATTTTCATCCCACCTCGCCCGCATTATTGAAGATGAAGCTGCTAAAAGTAATTACACAGTATTATTTGGAAGTTCAGATGAGAACGCTCACAAATTCCGCAACCTCATTGAAACTTTTGTTAACCGGCAGGTTGATGGATTGATCTTAGCCCCGGGCGAGGACACGGCGGACCAGATCGTTTATCTGAAAGAACAACAGGTTCCGTTTGTTATGATCGATCGGTACTATCCAGACCTGGATACGAATTATGTTGCGCTTGATAATTTTAACGCAACGTATGAGGCGATCAACCATCTGCTGGCTTGCGGCTACCGAAGAATAGGAATGGTCAATTACGACACAACAATCTTTAATCTAAACGAGCGAACACGGGGTTACCTGGCCGCATTGAAGAATGAGGCTAACATCGATGGAACGGAAACTTTACGAGTTGTAATGAACAGGAATATCCGCTCCGATGTGAACAAGGTGATGGACGAATTACTGGCACTTGAAGAACCAGTTGACGCGTTACTTTTTGCATCAAACGAAATCGCCTTGTACGGCGTTATCCATTTAAATGAGATCAAAATAAAAGTACCGGAAGAACTAGCGGTGATCACTTTCGACGAACTGATATCCTGGGATTTATTTTATGCGCCACTGACCTATGTAAAACAGCCCTTACAACAGATGGGCGAGATCGCGACCAGGTTCCTGATAGATAGCATGGAAGATATCAATAGCGTGCAACAATTGGTTCTTCCCGGGTCACTGATCATTCGTGAGTCAACCCGGTCAAAGGCTTAAAACCTGGGTAATGATTATTTTAGCACTTCCCTGCTGATCACCAATTTCTGGATCTCACTTGTTCCCTCCCCGATCGTACATAGTTTACTGTCCCGGTAAAATTTCTCCACCGGGTAATCCTTTGTATAACCATAGCCTCCAAAGATCTGTACTGCATCAGTACTGACTCGTACCGAAACTTCACTAGCGTAGTATTTCGCCATTGCTGCTTCTTTCGTGACCGGCAACCCGAGGGATTTTAGTTCACACGCCCTGTTGATGAGCAAATCGGCTGCGGCGATCTCTGTAGCCATATCTGCTAGTTTGAAGCTGATTCCCTGAAAGTTTGCAATGGGCTGACCAAACTGGTGTCGTTCTTTTGCATATTGAACGGAGGCTTCATAGGCACCCCTGGCGATACCCAAACCGAGCGCTGCGATAGATATCCTTCCACCATCAAGCACTTTCATCGATTGTTTAAATCCTTCTCCAACGGGTCCCATGCGATTGGCATCAGGAATTCTGCAGTTGTCGAAGATCATTTCAGCGGTTTCACTGGCCCGCATTCCCAATTTATTTTCTTTTTCTCCTGCAGTGAATCCTCGTGTCCCACGCTCCACAATAAAGGCCGTACAATTATCTCGCGTTCTCGGCTCTCCGGTCCGGCAGATCACAACAGCAATGTCACCACTTTTACCATGGGTGATCCAGTTTTTCGTTCCGTTGATGATCCAGTCATCGCCATCCCGCACAGCGGTAGTTTGCATATTTCCGGCATCACTCCCAGTATTTGGCTCGGTTAATCCCCAGGCCCCCAGGTGTTCTGCTGTAGCAAGTTTTGGAAGATATTTTGCTTTTTGATCCGCATTGGCAAAGTTCATGATATGGCCACAGCAAAGCGAGTTGTGCGCAGCAAGAGAAAGGCCGATAGATCCACAAACTTTCGCAATCTCCTGGATCACTACATTGTATTCAAAATAACTAAGACCAGCTCCGCCATATTCTTCAGGAATTAGTACGCCCATTAAGCCAAGTTCACCCAACTTTTTAAACACATGTACAGGAAATTCCTGGCTTTCGTCCCATTCCATCACGTGCGGCCTGATGTAATGATTGGCAAAGTCGCGGGCTGTTTGAGCTACCTGTTCCGTGAGTTCGTTCGCTTGAAAATTCATACAAAAATTGCTGGTGAAATGCAAATTAACTGCATTTGAAACTAACAACTGTTAGTTTTTATTTTAATTGGTGCGTAGGTAGGGTGCGGCTTTTGATAATTGCGGTGCAGAAAAAATCATAACGTTCTCCAGGTCATCGACTGTACTAAATGCTCCATGCTGGGTTCGGTATTGAACGATGGCGTTAGCCACCGCGTAGCGGAGATAGGGATGAGCCTTGAGTTCCTCGAGGGTGGCCGTATTCACATTTAACTGGTTGACAGGTTGGACGCCTAGTTGCAACCGGGGTTTGATTTTCTGAAAAGTTGAGTCTGGGAGCCCGAAGGTTTCAGCTACCTGGTCCACAGAATAAAAACCACCCAATTTGGTCCGAAACAAAATAATTCTCTGTGATAACTTCGAACGGATGCCCGGTAATGCGATGAAAGCAGTTGTATCAGCTAAATTGATATCTACTCCCCTCAATCCTGGCTTTTCAGGTTTCCTGGCTGGAGGTAGCAAAACATTGTCTGCATTAGAATGACCGATCTGAACAAACGGAACCAGGCGTTGGGCAAGATCGGGATGTAAGCCCCAAATTTTTTTGAGATCCCCTGGTTTATAAAATCTCCCTCCTTTTGAACGGTACTTAATAATTGTAGCGATGGTTTTAGTGCGAAGCCCCAATCGGCTCCACTCTGCTTCAGTAGCTGTATTGGGATCAAACTTAAAAAGCTCACCACTTAAATTCACCACTTCAGCTTTTTCGAAAGAAGTCTTATAACTTTTTGAATCATTCCGCTGATACGATTTGGGATAGAATCTCTCCGTGCTATCCGCATCCGCTTCTTCCAATGAAGCTATCTCAGCTTCGAAAACTTTGTAATCAACCACTGGTGGCTTAATGAATAAAGGAAACAGGTAAGGCAGGATCGCTAATAGTAAGATAACCACGCAGAGGATCGTGATGCCTCTTCGTTCTTTTTTTGAAAAATCAAGGTAGGCTGACAACAGGTGCTTCCACATAAAAAACTGATTGCTGTCAAAGTACAATTTGAGAATCCCACCTGCAAGTGGAAGTACACAAGAAAAACACCAGCTAATCGAAAGAAAGTTGCAGCCCGTCATAGGCCAGCGCCATCCCGGAAGGAAGACTGCTGTTGATCTCAGCATGTTTGCCAAGTTGATGACTGGTATGTGTGAAGTAGGCCGTCGGGATTTTTAATTCCTGCACGAGTGCAATGGCTTCATCGAGCGTGTAGTGGGAAATGTGCTTTTTATGCCGCAAGGCATTGATGACAATGACCTCGCTGCCAAGAATTTTTTCTTTTTCAGCAGCTTCTATTTTGTTAGCATCAGTTATGTAGGTAAAGCTTCCAAACCGAAAGCCATAAACAGGCATCTTGAGGTGCCAGACCATGAGGGGAACTACGGGAATATCTCCGATGTAAAAGGGTGAAAGATCGATGGTGTTTAGATTAATGTCGGGTATACCCGGGTATTTTTTATCGGAGAACACATAGGAAAACTCTCTTTTCAGCGCCTCTTCCGTCAGCGAGTTTGCATAAACCTGCATTGCTTTGGCAGAAAAATAAGTGAAAGCCTTTACATCATCCAGCCCCGCTATGTGATCCTTATGAGGATGGGTGAACAATACAGCATCAAGTTTTTTGACATTTTCCCGCAACATCTGGGTACGAAAATCGGGCGTTGTATCTACCACGAAAGCCGTTTTTGCACTTTGGACAAGAATGCTGCTGCGTAAGCGCTTATCCCGGCTATCTGCCGAAGTACACACTTCGCAATCGCAGGCAATCATGGGCACCCCACTGCTGGTTCCGGTACCAAGAAAAGTTATTGTAAGTGGAGGGCATTGCACGCGGCAAAAATAGGCAGATTGCCGCAGAAGGCAGAAAGGAAGGAGGAAGAGTTTGCTGTGTTGGAGGAACCAAATTACCTATTTATCATTTTGAATCGCCATCACCTCATCGTACATTTTTTGACTCTCATGAGTAAGGGAGTCAAAATTAATTTCCAACTGCGGCAACAGGTCGATGAGGGTGTTGATCCTTCCCTCAACCTGGAAAAATTTATTCAGCACAATAACCTTCTTCTCCTGCAGGATGCAGTAGCCACTTTGAAAAGTTCCACGTTCATAGCGGATGATGTACCCGCATTCTTCCGCGATCTTTTCAATTTTATCTAATATGTTCTGGGTGAATTTCATTCTTCAACTTGCTCTTGTGTTTTTGAAAACCGCTGCAACTTCATCTTTAACGTGAAGACTAAAAAATATCGTTTTCAACAAGCGTTGATAAATTTCCTGGCAAAATCTCCAACGCCGCTTACTTGTTGGTCATTCTTACCACCGGCACGATCATTTCTTCCAGGCTAATGCCGCCGTGTTGAAAAGTATTGCGGTAATAATTTACAAAATGATTGTAATTATTAGGATAACAGAGATAGATATCACCCTTGCCAAAGATGAAAGACGAGTTTACGTTCGGAACGGGTAAACCAGCCTGCCGTGGATCCTTAAATGCCAGCACATCCTTTGGTTCGTAATTTAAATTGCGTCCATGTTTATAGCGGAGGTTCGCGGTTGTTTGTTTATCGCCTATCACCTTTGCAGGTGTCTTTACCCGCACACTGCCATGATCGGTTCCGACAATTACCGTCACTTTTTTATCCGCTATTTTCTTCAAGGCCTGGTGCAACGGTGAATGTTCAAACCAGCTTTGTGTAATGCTTCGGTAGCTTGTCTCGTCGCCGGCAAGCTCCTTTAGCACCTCCATTTCAGTGCGGGCATGACTAAGCATGTCGACGAAATTATACACGATCACATTGATGTCATTCTGGAGGAAATTATGCATGTTGTCAACCAGTTTCTGACCGTCATGGTTGTTCGTGATCTTGGTGTAAGAATACTTGAGGTCGCCCTTGCCCAGTCGTTTTAGATTTCCTTTGAAAAATTCTTCCTCGAACATATTTTTTCCTCCCTCCTCATCATCATTTTTCCATTGAACCGGAAACATGCGCTCAATGTCAATCGGCAGCAGGCCCGAGAAAATGGCGTTCCTCGCGTATTGCGTGGCAGTTGGCAGTATCGAATAAAAGGTTTCTTCTTCCTGTATCCGGAAACTTTCAGCGAAAATGGGTTGAATCGTTTTCCATTGGTCGTAGCGAAGATTATCAATCAAAATAAAAAATAAAGGCGTTCCTTTTTCAACATGGGGCATTACTTTATATTTCAACAGCGTATGACTCATGATCGGGCTGTCATCGCTTTTGGGGGCGATCCAGGACGCATAATTCCGCGAGATGAATTTGAAAAATTCTGTATTGGCTTCTGTCTTCTGCGTTTGAAAAACTTCCTGCATCTCCGGGCTATCGCTTTTCTCCATTTCCAGTTCCCAAAAAACGAGCTTCTTATAAATTTCCATCCACTCGGTATAGTTTGGGTTACTGCTAAGCGCCATAAACAAGCTCCGAAATTCCTGCTGGTAAGCAGAGGTTGTTTTTTCTGCTACCAAGCGCTTGTTATCGATGAGTTTTTTCAAGCTTAACCAAACCTGGTTTGGATTAACGGGCTTGATGAGGTAATCACTGATCTGCGAGCCAATGGCCTCATCCATCAAATTTTCCGCTTCATTTTTTGTGATCAGTACCACGGGTAAATTGCTGTTAACTTCCTTGATCTGTTGCAAGGTTTGCAGCCCCGTGATCCCCGGCATGCTTTCATCCATTAAAACCACATCAACTACGTTCGACTTAACATATTCAACTGCATCAAATCCATTGGTCTTCGTTTGAACCTCGTAGCCCTTATTTTCCAGGAACATAATTTGCGAGGTAAGGCTTTCAATTTCGTCATCTACCCAAAGGATCTTCGATATGCTCATGAAAAATTTTTAAGTCGTGAAAAGAGAGTTGTAAGTGTTGTCAGGCAAAAGTTAAAAAGGGGGCGTCGATTCGTACAAATTTAATTTTTTAAAGACAGGCTAGGTTGCTTTATTTAGCTTTGTGCTTCTTTTAACAAACCCGCGGTTTGAAGGTAACCTTAACCAACTACTTTCTATCTCCGAATGTCTTTCAGAAAAATAATTAATGATCCCGTTTATGGTTTTATCACTATTGACGACGAGTTAATTTTTCGCATCATTGCCCATCCTTTTTATCAGCGGCTTCGGCGCATACACCAGATGGCCATGGCGCACCTGGTTTATCCTGGTGCCGTCCATACACGTTTGCATCATTCCCTGGGTGCTTATCACCTGGTTGGTAACGCGGTGACGGTCCTCAAAGGCAAAGCAATCGAAATTACTGAAGCAGAGGAGCAGGGTGTCAAAATTGCCATCCTTTTGCATGATGTGGGTCATGGTCCTTTTAGTCACGCCCTGGAGAATGTGCTCATTGAAAACATGCACCATGAAGCCATCTCGTTACTGATCATGGAAGAGTTGAACAAACAGTTCGATGGGCGCTTGCAAACCGCGATTGAAATTTTCACAAACCGCTATCCAAAGAAATTTCTGCATCAACTCATCAGTGGTCAACTCGACGTTGATAGGATGGATTACCTTACCCGTGACAGCTTTTTTTCTGGTGTAAGTGAAGGCGTGATCGGCTATGACCGCATCATCAAAATGCTGGCTGTTCACAAGGGCGAATTGATGGTAGAGGAAAAAGCCATTTACTCCATTGAAAAATTTCTGGTCTCCCGCCGCCTCATGTATTGGCAAGTCTACCTGCACAAAACTGTATTGTGTGCGGAACAGATGCTAAAGCGCATCATCAAGCGGGCAAGGCATATCAAAGCCGCCACCGCCGCTCCGCTAAATAAGTTTATTACTGACTGCATAGACAAAGTAAGTCTCGAAGAATTTTGTTACCTCGATGACCACGATATTTTATCCGCAATCAAAGGTTGGACGACGCATGAAGACAAGGTACTCGCCTTTCTTTGCAAAGGCATCGTGAACCGTGACCTCCTAAAAGTGAAATATTTTCCTGAAGCGGTTTCCAGGGAATTTGTTAGCCAGAAAACAGAAGAAGCAATGGAGCGACTCGGCCTTTCGGCAGAAGAAGCAGGTTGGTTGGTGTTTACCGGGGAGGCCGTGAGCAGTACTTATAATTTCGAAAATGAACACATTCACATTTTATTTAAAGATGGGTCTGTTAAAGATATATCTGAAGTCGACGATGCACTGATTAATCAAAACTTAAGTGGTAAAATTAAAAAATATTACATTTGTTATTTACGATAGTCTTTTGTTAAACATGCTAATTATCTCGCTCAAAAGCTGATACTTTGCAAAAGAATCCGGCTAAATTTCAATCCCCCAATTACACACATGCAATTTTCAGCAGCACAAATAGCAATGATGGTCGGTGGTCGCATTGAAGGAAATGCTGAAACTTCCGTGCACTCATTTGGTAAAATTGAGGAAGCCGGCAGCGGGCAACTTACCTTTCTTGCGAACCCGAAATACGAAGAATATTTATATGTTACCAATGCCTCGCTCATTATTGTGAACGAAGCGCAGGAACTAAAGGAGTCTATCACGGCTACGCTTATCCGCGTACCTGATGCCTACAGTGCGTTTGCAACCCTGCTAGAAAAATACCAGCAAATTCAAACACAACAGCCCATCGGTATTCAGCAACCTTCTTACATTGATGCAACCGCCAAAATAGGAGATGGCGTTTTTATCGGCGCCTTTGCTTACATAGGTGAAAACGTGATCGTAGGTAATGGTGCTAAAATATTTCCCGGCGTATACCTTGGCAGAAATTCGATTGTAGGTGAGTACTCAACCATTCATCCCGGTGTAAAGATTTACCATGAATGCGTAGTGGGTAATAATGTAACGATCCACGCGGGTTCGGTGATTGGTGGGGATGGATTTGGTTTTGCTCCTCAACCAGATGGCACTTTCAAAAAGGTACCCCAGATAGGGAATGTGGTTGTTGAAAATAACGTTGAGATCGGAGCCAACACTACCATCGACCGTGGTACGATTGGCAGTACCCTGATAAAGGCTGGCGCCAAACTCGATAACCTGTTACAAATTGCACACAACGTCGAAGTGGGTAACAACTCCGTGATAGCAGCACAGGCAGGTATCAGTGGAAGTACCAAGGTCGGCAACAATGTAATGATCGGCGGACAAGTTGGTATTGTTGGTCACCTGCAGATTGCTGATGGCAGCAAGATCAATGCGCAAAGTGGGGTCAGCAAATCCATTAAAACGCCCAATACTGCGGTGACGGGCTCTCCCGCCTACGATTATACGGCTGCACTCCGCAGCCAGGCACTCGCCCGAAAATTGCCTGAACTCGAAAAACGCATTAAAGAATTGGAAGAACTGGTTAAAGCCATCAAACAAAGCGCCGAACAGGAAGGCTAGCAATTTTTCAATCCAAACTCATTATAATATCTGCAGGAAACTGCCACCTCTTCAGCCAGGCTTTGTGAGTTATTGCAATCTCTTTACCAGCCATTTGCAGTTTTCTGTGACAAATCGCCTCCGCATATATTTTTAAATATCTTTGCCAAAATTTCAATAAAGCATGGATGCGAATTTCAATCCTGACAAACAACATACATTAGTTTCAGAAGTACATATTTCAGGCACGGGGCTGCACACGGGCATAAATGTAGATATGACATTGAACCCGGCCAAGCCCGGATTTGGTTTCCAATTTCAACGAATCGATCTGCCCGGACGTCCCATCATCAAAGCAGACTGTGATCTTGTAACGGATACTTCGCGGGGTACAACCCTCGAATCCGGCGACGCTAAAGTGAGCACTGTTGAACACATCCTGGCTGCATTGGTTGGCATGGGTGTCGATAACTGCCTGATCGAAATCAACGGGCCGGAAATTCCTATCATCGACGGCAGCAGTGAACCATTCGTAGAAATTATTGAAGAGGTGGGGGTGGTTGAACAAGACGCTGCCAAGACCTGGTATTCGATCGACACAAACATCTCTTATTATGACGAGGAAAAAAGAGTTGAGATAACCGCACTTCCTTCTACCAATTATAAGATCACAACACTTATTGATTTCAATTCACCTGTCCTGGGTACGCAACATGCAAGTCTGAAAAGCATGGCTGACTTCAAAACGGAGATCGCACCTTGTCGCACCTTTTGTTTTTTGCACGAACTGGAAGCGCTGCTTGATAACAATCTGATTAAAGGTGGTGACATCAACAATGCCATCGTGGTTGTTGACAAACCGGTAACGCCAGAGGAAATGGCGCGGCTAGCAAAAGCCTTTGGTCGCAATAAAATGGAAGTAAAGAGTGAAGGTTACTTAAACAACCTCGAGTTACGTTTTCCAAATGAACCAGCCCGGCACAAATTGCTGGATGTGGTTGGCGACCTCGCCCTGAGCGGCTATGCAGTGAAGGGACATATTATTGCCAACCGTCCCGGTCACAGCAGCAATGTCGCTTTTGCAAAATTGATCAAGCAGTTTATCAAAAAAAATAAGCACACTAAAGATGTGCCCTTGTACAATCCTACCCTGCCGCCGGTTTATACCCTGCAGCAAATTGAAAATACTTTACCCCACCGCTTTCCATTTTTGTTAGTTGACAAGATCATCGAGCTGACAGACAAACTGATCGTCGGTATCAAGAATGTCACCTTCAATGAATACTTCTTCCAGGGACATTTTCCCGGCAATCCAATTATGCCGGGCGTTTTACAGATTGAGGCGCTGGCACAAACGGGCGGGATACTTTGCATTAATGCGATGCCCGAAGGACAGTATGATACTTACTTTCTCAAAATTGAAAATTGTAAGTTCAAACAAAAAGTTGTTCCCGGCGACACTATGATCCTTAAAATGGAATTGATAGAACCCATCCGTCGCGGCATTTGCGTGATGCGTGGAAGCGTGTACGTTGGAAACAAACTATGCACGGAAGGAGATCTTACAGCACAGTTAGTTAAACGGAGTTGATCAATCCAGCTGTATTCGCATTAGCCAATGAACTCTTAATTTACCTTTCATATTCCAAATTCATAATATCTTTAAGTCAATTAATTAGCACATTTGCTAATTCTATATTAGCAAATACCACCGAATGATTCACCCCCACACATACATTCATCCCAATGCCAAGCTCGCTACCAACGTGAAGGTTGATCCGTTCAGCGTCATTCATCAAAACGTAGAAATTGGAGAAGGCACCTGGATCGGAAGCAATGTGACCATTATGGAAGGTGCTCGCATTGGTAAAAATTGCCGCATATTTCCGGGAGCCGTTATCGCCGCCATTCCCCAGGATCTTAAGTTTGAAAACGAACCGACCACTGTTCAGATTGGTGACAATACGACCATCCGCGAATTTGTGACCGTAAACAGGGGAAGTAAAGATCGCTGGACGACAAAGGTTGGGAACAACTGCCTCATCATGGCGTACAGTCATATTGCGCATGATTGCGAAGTTGGTAACAACTGCATCATGAGCAACAACACGCAGATGGCGGGGCACGTTATCCTGGGCGATTTCGCCATACTCGGTGGCATGTGTGCCATTCACCAGTTTGTTCAAATTGGCCAGCACGCCTTCGTTAGTGGCGGAAGCCTTGTCAGCAAAGACGTGCCGCCCTTCATCAAGGCAGGAAGAGCACCATTGAGTTATGCCGGTGTAAATTCAATTGGACTAAAACGCCGAGGCTTCTCACTGGAGAGTATCAACCAGATCCTGGATATTTACCGCATCATTTACAATAAGGCGATGAATACTTCACAGGCGCTGAATTTTATAGAGGAAGAACTACCGGCGAGTGATGCCCGCGACGAAATTGTTACGTTCATCCGTGAGAGTGGCCGGGGCATCATCAAACGTTTTACCAAGGGCAGCATGGATGACGAATGACATTTTCGTGATCTATGAAGTTGGTTAATTGTTGTCCAAGCCATTATTCTCTGATCAACTTCATGGGCGTCGCACACTTCAACCTCAACACTTTACTCAACTTTCTTTTTCAATTACTTTCCTCCTCAAAAGTTATAAACCTTTAGAGTTCCTACGAAGTTTGCACCATGCAGATCTTACTAACAAATACGGGCAAACGCTTTAACCGGGAATGGATTTTCCGTCATGTCAATTATCAATTCACAGGTGGAAAAAGATACGCCATCACGGGATCCAATGGCTCCGGTAAATCTACCTTATTGCAAGTGATCGCCGGCGCATTAACGCACAATGAAGGCAAGGTTGAGATGTCGGTGGATGACCGTTCCATTCTCGAAGAAAATGTTCACAAACAAATAAGCCTGGCAGCTCCCTACCTCGAACTCATTGAAGAAATGACGGCAGATGAATTCCTCCGGTTTCATCACCAGTTTAAAGCATTAACGCTTTCGTCCGCAGCTGCACTGGCTGCAGTTCAATTGGAGAAGGCAGCCAATAAACAGATAAGGTATTTCAGCAGCGGCATGAAGCAGCGACTAAAACTTGCGCAGGCATTTTTTTGCGAGGCCCCTGTGTTACTATTGGATGAACCCACTACAAATCTCGATGTGGAAGGAATAGCATTGTACCAGCAATTGATCGCTGATCATACGCATAACAAACTCGTGATCGTAAGCAGCAACGACCAGCAGGAATACCATTTTTGTGAAGACATCCTGGAGATCGCTGCTTACAAATAACCCGGAAGAGACCGAGCGCTTTAACTACAAGTAGTTCCCTGTAAACGTCGCTGATTTAATAATGATTATCTTTTACTGGCGATCAACAAATTCAAGTCGGTAAACTTCAGATCGAACCGCTCGCTGAGGTAAAAATTTGTAAGGCTTCCTTTGAAGAGATAGATTCCGCTGCGGATGTTTATTTTATACCACACTACATTATCAATTCCACCATCATCGGCAGTTTCGAGTAAAAGCGGCATAAGCACATTGCTGATAGCCTGGGAGGCTGTACGTGCAAACCCGCTTGGTATATTAGGTACACAATAATGGATGACATCATATTTCCGGAACACCGGTTTTTCGTGCGTGGTTACTTCGCTGGTTTCAAAACAACCCCCTCGGTCAATGCTAACATCCACCACAACGGTACCTGGACGCATATTGCTCACCATTTCCTCGGTAACGACAATGGGTGTACGCCCTGCGGTACTGCTCAAAGCGCCGACGGCAACGTCACAGGTTTTTAGTTGTTTTGATAAAATTTTAGGTTCAATAACGGAGGTCCATAAACGACCACCAATATTATTCTGTAGTCTTTTCAGGCGGTAAATGCTGTTGTCAAAAATTTTCACACTTGCACCCATTGCCAATGCAGTACGTGCTGCATACTCACCGACGATCCCGGCACCAATGATGATAACCTTTGTCGGGGGAATTCCACTGATACCACCCACCAATACACCTTTTCCATTATTGGCATTACTGAGATACTGGCCCGCGATCAACATGACCGCACTCCCCGCGATCTCGCTCATGCTTCTTACAATCGGGTTATGGCCACTGTCGTCTTTAAGATTTTCAAAACTCAAGGCCGTGATCTTCTTCTCCATCATCTTCTGCAAAATCTCCCGCTTCATAATGGCCAAATGTATTGGCGAAATAATGTACTGGTGCGGTTTCAGGAGTTCACATTCTTCTTCACTCACCGGCGCGCTCTTCACCAACACATCACACTCAAAAACCTGCTTGCGGTCATACGCTATTTTCGCACCGGCCTCACTATAATCACGATCGTTGTAACTAGCCCCTTCACCGGCACCGGTTTCCACCACAACGCGATGACCGTTGGCTACCATCACTCCTACAGCTTCCGGCGTCAGCGCAATCCTGTTTTCGTTGAAAGAGCATTCCTTCGGAATACCAATATATAACTCGGTTCCTTTGGGTTTTACGTCGAGCGTCTCTTCCATTGTCTCATAACTAAAGGAGGGAGAAATATAAGGTTTTGACTTAGCCATGCTTATTTTAATTGAAAGCTTACAATTTACAAATTAATAGCGAGAAGGCCGTTGGGTAAATCATCTTTCAAAGCAGGCGCTAGAGGCGATATACAATTTTGCAAAGCTTATAAGGCGTACTCAAGTTTTCGGGTAAGCTCGTCTATCACGGAAATGTAAACATGAAGGGTATCATCCGGGAAAATTCCAGGTGCCTTGCCAGGCCATTCGACGAGGCAGAGATCACCGGAAAAAAGGCAGTCTTCAACACCTGCATTGATGGCCTCCGCTTCATCTTTGAGGCGATAAAGATCCATGTGAAAAATGGTTTCACTGTTGCCAGAGGTGTACTGATTGATGATGGAGAAAGTTGGACTGGAGATATTGTCTTTTACTCCCATTGCTTCACACAAGGCATGAATGAAGGTAGTTTTGCCCGCACCCATTTCGCCATGAAATGCGAGTACGCGATGGCTATCTAAATTTTTTATGAGCCCGTCTGCTGCTTCACCAATTTGACTTGAAGTAAAAATCACCTCCATGTTGCAAAGATATTTTCCTTCATTAGTAATCTGTGGGGAAGCATAAAGAATAATTTTGCAGGATGGAAAAAGTTGAATGGAAAGTTAAGGGGATGACCTGTACCAACTGTGCTTTATCAATCAATCAATACCTGGAGAAACAAGGGTTGAGTGATGTTAAAGTAAATTTTATTGGTGGCGAAGTAAGCTTTGACCTGGATGAAAAAAAGAAATCAAAAGAAAATTTAGCCCGGGGTATCGAAGACCTAGGGTATGAAATAGTCAACGATCAACAACCATCCAACACGAAACAAAAACGGCCGCTCTTCGCCAATCACCTGCAGCGATTTTTGTTCTGTCTCCCGTTTACTGCCGTTTTAATGTTACACATGTTTCCCGGGCATCCGCATTTCCTGATGAACCCCTGGATACAACTAGGCATTTGTCTTCCTGTTTACATTGTAGGTATGGGATTTTTTGGGATAAGTGCTGTCAAGAGTTTGCGCAGGGGGATCCCAAATATGAATGTGCTGATCGCGACGGGTGCAACAGCGGCCTTTGTTTATAGCCTTATCGGCACCGTTGGTGAGCTGGGCTTGAATTATATTTTTTATGAAACGGCGGCCACCATTATTACCCTGGTATTTCTCGGCGAGTGGATAGAACATAAAAGTGTGGCGACGACACAGAAGGAGCTGAATAAGCTGGCCCGCTCGCAAAAGATCATGGCCAACATGATCGCTTTTGATGACGAGCACAAAGAACTCATCTTCCCTGTCGAAAATAAAGACCTGCACGTTGGCGACCTGGTATTGATTAAAACGGGTGAAGAAGTTCCGGTTGATTGTAAAATTCTATGGGGTGATGCAACGGTCAATGAAGCTTTACTCACCGGCGAGAGCAAGCCAGTAAGCAAGCAAAAGAAAGATATGTTGATTGGCGGCAGCTTGCTAATTGACGGAACAGTAAAAGCACAGGTTACCGCCATTGGAAAGGACACTATTTTAAATAATATTCTCAACCTGGTTAAACAGGCGCAAGGCGAAAAGCCGCCGATCCAACAACTTGCAGATAAGATCAGCGCGGTCTTCGTGCCCGCTGTGCTGGTGATATCGGCCCTAACCTTTCTTCTAAATTATTTTGCTTTCAATGTCGCCCTAACAGACTCGATTATGCGCAGTATCGCCGTACTCGTTATCAGCTGTCCTTGTGCGATGGGCCTCGCAACTCCGGCCGCGATTGCGGTAGGACTTGGACGAGCTACGAAAAATGGCATTCTTTTCCGCAATGCGAAAAGCCTGGAGTTATTTAAAAACATTCGCACGGTAGTCTTTGATAAAACCGGAACGCTAACCCTGGGCAATTTCACTATCACCAACTTTGACAGCGGCAACCTCCCGAAAGACGAGTTTAAAAAGATCGTGTTTTCGCTGGAAAAATATTCCAACCATCCCATAGCCCGAGCCATCACGACCGAGTGGAAAGTCAGCAACCCTTTGAACTGGAAAAAAATTACGGAGATCAAAGGCAGGGGCCTGGAGGCAGAAGACAGTACGGGAAATGTGTATGAGCTCGGGTCTTATCAAATTGCTGCTCGCCTGGTGAAGGAAGATAACCACACCGCCTACCTGCTGAAGAATAATGTGTTGATCGGTTGGTTTGATATGGAAGACTCCATCCGGGAAGAAGCCAAAGAGGTAATAGATTACCTCCATCGGAAACGAATCAGGACAATTTTGCTGAGCGGAGACAATGTAGGCCGCACGACTAACATAGCGAACGCCCTGGGAATAAAAGAAGTGTTTGCAAATAAATCTCCAGAGGAGAAACTGGAAATTGTTGAACAACTCAATAACGAAGCTCCGGTTGCTATGGTAGGCGACGGGATCAATGACGCCCCGGCCCTTGCGAAGGCAACCATTGGCATTTCTATGAGCGAAGCCACCCAGGTTGCCATGCAAACTGCACAGGTTGTGCTGGTGAACAAAGGGCTTAAAAATTTACCGCTGGCGCTTGGACTAGGCAAGCATACCTTCATCACTATCAAAGAAAATCTCTTTTGGGCGTTCATCTATAACATAATTGCCATCCCGATTGCTGCCTTCGGTTTGCTTCAACCGGGTTTTGCCGCCCTCGCGATGGGCTTTAGCGACGTGGTGCTCGCCGCCAATTCTATTCGCCTCAAATGCAAGTCTGTTAATTAACCTAAACCCATCCCTGGAATCCTTTTAAGCATTCCACTAAAACTATAGAAGGTGTGTTAACTTAGTACGAGTCATGCAATCTGTACACGAAATACTCAGTGAGTACTGGGGACATACAAGTTTCCGACCTTTACAGGAGGACATCATCAACAGTGTGCTTGACGGCTATGACGTATTGGCCTTGCTTCCGACGGGCGGCGGCAAATCGATTTGCTTCCAGGTGCCGGCCATGCAGCAAGAAGGAATTTGTCTTGTAATCAGCCCCTTGATCGCCCTGATGAAAGACCAGGTTGAGAACCTGAAGAAAAAAGGTATTCCAGCTTTATCAGTGTATTCCGGAATGAGTTTCGTTGAAGTGCGAAAGACTTTGCAGAACGCGGCTTTTGGCAATTATAAATTCCTCTACGTTTCTCCGGAACGGATTGAAACAAATCTTTTCCTGGAATTTCTTCCGCTGATGAAGATCAGCCTTGTGGCCATCGATGAGGCGCATTGTATTTCTCAATGGGGTTACGATTTTCGTCCTCCCTACGTTCGCATCGCTGCATTAAGGACTCACCTGCCGGGTATTCCCTTCCTTGCACTAACGGCCTCGGCTACCCTCGTTGTTCAAAATGATATTTGTGAAAAGCTGGGCTTTAATGAAAAGTCGCTGCGGTTTCAGCAATCTTTTGAGCGAGCCAATCTTTCTTATAGTGTTTTCAATGTTGGTTCGAAGCAACACAAATTGCTGGAGATCCTGAATAATGTAAAGGGAAGTGCCCTGGTATATTGTAAAAGCCGGAAACACACCAGGGATATTGCCGAACTGCTGAAGTTGAATAAAATAAATGCAGACTTTTATCATGCTGGCCTGGTGAGTGCCGACAGAAATCGTCGCCAGGAGGACTGGATCAACAATCGAACAAGGGTGATCGCCTGTACCAATGCTTTCGGAATGGGCATCGACAAACCAGATGTAAGAACTGTGGTTCATTATGGAGTACCAGACTGCCTGGAAAATTACTACCAGGAAGCCGGCAGGGCGGGCAGGGATGGTAAAAAGGCCTATGCCGTTTTGCTATATAATGACCGGGAACTGGACGAACTTCAACAACAGCCGGCCATCCGTTACCCCGGAAAAGACCAAATCAAAGCGGTATACACGGCGATAATGAACCACCTGCAGGTGGCTGCCGGCATGGGAGAAGAAAGTAGTTTTGATTTCGACCTTGCGGCTTTCACGAAAGCTTTCAAACTTGATCCGTTGAGCACAAGTTATGCGATCAAAGCCCTGGAACAGGAAGGACTGCTGCAATTCAACGAGGTGTTCTTTAAACCTTCTACCATAGTTTTTACAGTTGACAAATCTTCGCTCCAGGATTTTGAGCAGCAACATCCACCATTAGAACCCACGTTGAAAGGGCTTTTACGCAGCTACGAAGGAATTTTTGATTATCCTGCATCAATCAATGAAGGCGAACTTGCCCGATTTATCGGTAAGCCCGTAGCCTCATTGATCCAGGACCTGAACCAATTGAAGCAATATGGGATAATCGCATATTCTCCCCTGAAAGAAACCCCGCAATTGACCTTAATATTGAACCGCATGTATGCAGACAGTTTTACCATCAACCTCGATAATTACCTGTTGCGAAAAAAAAATTTCGAAGAAAGAATAAAGGCAATGACTGATTTTGTGAAAGACTCGCTCACGTGCCGGAGCCAGCTCATTGCAACATATTTTAATGACCATAGCGTGAAAGCCTGTGGGATATGTGATACTTGCCTTGATCGAAAGAGTCTTGATCTGGATAAGGAAGAATTCCAGCAGATCTCCGAATTCATTTTCAAGGAGATTGAGGATATTTATTTGCCGATCACTCAACTATTGGAAAGAGGTGGAAGATTTAGGAAAGAAAAAATCTGGAAGGTGATCAATTATTTGCAGGCGGAAGAGAAATTAGCAGTCACAAAAGAGGGAGAGCTTTTTAAAAGGAAGCGACCATGAAAAATAAAAGGTAAAAAAAAGGGACCAAGATAGAAATCTAGTCCCGCTTTAAAATCCAATATCCTATGAAAAACCGAAACGAAGATAACGGCTAATCACCTAAAATACAAGCATTTCCCTGACTATTTTCACAAATATATTGCAACCCCGCTGTGTAATTTGTACACAAAGCAAGAAGTTAGTTTATTGATTTACAGATCGTTATAAAAGTATTAATTTGGAAGGCTCTTATACTTCCCTGAATTGAACAAATAACTGGCGCCCTCATACCAGGCGATCGCCTCCTTCGTCAGGGTATCCGAATCCGGTATTTTTATGCCCGTTCCCGTTTTAAAATCAGGGGTATATGACTCGGGCTGTTTCATCGGGGCAAGGATAACCAGGTGCTGATTTTTGAGGTATCCGAGATTTTGGTAGGTACTAATGAACAAGCGATTCTGCGATGGTCTGGTTTGAAAAACGTCCATCCCGAAGAAGCGACTGGTGTAGTTCAGATTCAGAAGGCCAAGAATTGTAGGTGCCAGGTCTATCTGGCTTGTTAGGCGGGCTTCAATCGCAGGTGTCACCAACCCTGGCGCATACACGAAACATGGAATATGATATTTGTTTACCGGCAAGGCATTTTTTCCCGCACTCTGCGAACAATGGTCAGCGACGATCACGAATAAGGTATTGCTAAACCAGGGCTTTTTTGCAGCGTCTGTCATAAACTTCCGCAATGCATAATCTGTGAATTTCACCCCGCCGGCAGGTGTGTGCGCAGCCGAAGGAATATCGATCCTGCCATCCGGGTAAGTGTACGGGCGATGGTTGGTTAAGGTCATCGTATGATTGAAAAAAAGTTTTCCGGCGTTGTAAGCGAGGTCACATTGCTGCAACGTAAAGTTCAGCGTAGCCTCATCATCGATGCCCCAGGAGGTGCGATGATTGATCATCGAGGTTGGGATGCTACTTAAGTCTTTCACCGTGTACCCATTATTGCCAAAGAAAGATCCCATGTTATCAAAAAAGCTATTGCCTCCGTAGATAAAATTCACTGCATATCCTTTACTCTTCAGAACATTTCCGATAGTAAACAGGCCTTCATTATTCGGACGCCTGAGAATAGATTTTCCAGGGGTAGGCGGTATGGACAGGGAGAGCGCTTCCAGGCCACGAACTGTTCGGGTACCCGCTGCGTAAAAATTCTCAAAAAACAGGCTATGCGGAATCAATGAATCCAGGAACGGGGTAATTTTTTCTTTGTTGCCGAAATATTCCAGGTAATCAGCGCTCAGGCTTTCAACGCTGATCAGCATTACATTCAATTTTTTCTCCGGGTCTTCGTTTTTGATAACCCTGTCAATACTCAGTGAGTCATTCGAGAACGTGGCATTAGGTGCCTGCAACATCTGGCGAAGCCGTACAAAATTTTCTGCATCACTGTTCTTTGGATAAAACTTTTCATACCCCAGGCCGGTGATCCAGAATGAAGCTCCAAACTCATACAAACCGTTGCCACCAAGTTCGTTTACAAAATTATTATCCGAAAAATTCTTGTACTTGTTGCTGACGAGAAAAAAGGCAGCTAAGGGGAATAGTAACAGCAGCAAAAACGTCCGGGTTCTTTGCCTGAACTTAACCACTGGTAGCTGTGAAGCGATGAGTAGTTTTCGGAAAAAGAAAAGGATAAAGGCTGCCACCAGGAATATCCCTGTAAAGATGAGCGGCATATTGTAAGACTCCAGTACACTTCCAATGACCTCGTTGGTAAAAACAAGGTAATCTACCGCGATGAAGTTGAAGCGAACATAGAATTCCTGCCAAAAGGCGATCTCACTGCCGGCGACAATGACAAGCGCCATTATCAGGATGGTGAACAAAGTGAAAAGCGATATCCGTTGCCATTTGCTGCGATACCAGGTATCACTTACCAGCCAGCAATAAACAGCCACCGGAACAGCAAAAAAACAACTCACAACAAAATCGTAGAATAAACCAATACCAAATATTCCTACGATCCGCAGGAAAGAAGCGTCAACAAATTCAATGGTTTTGAAAAACAACACGCACCTCGTGATGAAACCGATCAGGCAGACAATAAGGGTAAGAACGAGTACGGGTCCGAAACGTTGATTAAACAAGGGCCTTGCGCTAAACATAACTGCAAAAATAGCCAATACGAGCAGATATGCGGGTTACAGACCAGAGCATTAACGAAAATATAGGTAGCGGCTTTAGAACCATTTAGTGGTTTTCTTCCGGCTCCGGCCACCTAATCCGAGGGCACCGAGTAAGGACCGAACAATCGTTGTTCCGGCGGTGCGCACCATACTTTTCACGATGGTGTTATTCGCTACCTTCTCAAATGTGCTCGGTTCTTCTTTTGGCGCCTTGCCAGCCTTTGGTGCCGCGGTGGCCGCCGTTAGTTCAGCGGCTTCCTCCAGCTTCGCCGTCAATATCTCGTACGCACTATCGGAGTCAATAACCTGGTTGTATTTTGCGGCAAGTTTCGATTTGCCAACAATGCTGTCAATTTCAGCATCTGTCAGCACATCCATCCGGCTTCGCGGCGAACAGACCATCACATGTGCCAGCGGGGTCGGAATACCCTTTTCATTGAGCATCGTCACGAGGGCTTCCCCAATTCCCAATTGGGTGATCAGGTCTTCCGTTTTATAATAGTCGGTTTCCGGGTAGTTTTCGGCGGTTTGTTTTATCACCTTGCGATCTGCGGCAGTGAAAGCACGCAGAGCATGCTGGATCTTAAGTCCAAGCTGTCCAAGCACACCCGGTGGTACATCCATTGGGTTTTGGGTGCAGAAGAAAATGCCAATCCCTTTTGACCGGATCAGTTTAATAACTGTTTCTATCTGTTGCAATAAGGCAGTACTGGCCTCCTGGAATATTAGATGTGCTTCATCGATGAACAAGACCAGTTTTGGTTTATCGAGATCGCCTTCCTCAGGGCAAGAGGCATATAATTCTGCAAGCAGCTGCAACATAAATGTAGAAAACAACTTGGGCCGATCCTGCAGGTCAGTCACGCGGAGCACATTGATGATCCCGCGACCTTTATCATCGATCCGCATGAGGTCAGCCACCTCGAAACTTTTTTCTCCGAAAAACACATCGGCTCCCTGTTGTTGTAATTCGATCACTTTCCGGAGAATGGTACCGGTTGTCGTGGTGGAAATTTTACCGTACGATTTTTCAATGGCCGCCTTGCCTTCATCTCCGATGTATTGTAAGACTTTGATAAAGTCTTTTAGGTCGAGCAGTGGCAACTTGTTGTCATCACAGTATTTAAAGATCATGGAAACCACCCCACCTTGCGTATCGTTGAGGCCAAGGATCTTGGTGAGTAGAACGGGGCCAAATTCACTAACGGTTGCTCTTAAGCGCACACCTTTCTCTTCACTCAAGGTCATCAATTCTGCAGTGAATTGAGCCGGCGAATAATCCATTTTTATTTTCTGGTAGCGATCTACCAATTTATCATTGACTGAGCCCATTGCTGCGATACCACTCAGGTCACCTTTGATATCCATGAGTAAAACGGGAACGCTGGCATCACTAAGAAACTCACTGATCATTTGCAGGGTCTTCGTCTTACCGGTACCGGTAGCGCCGGCAATAAGT
>JAURWD010000119.1 GCA_030655145.1 Ferruginibacter sp. | reverse complement strand
GTGACCGTACTAATTTCCAGGCCTTTGGCAAAGGCGAGTTGAACTTTAATGTGATCTTCGATAGTTCGGCCATTTACCAGACAACCAGTTCGATCAACCAAAGCGATATAAACAAACTGTTTGGCTTTTCAGAAGGAGATGATCATCAAAAAAACAGTGCCCGCATCGGCTGGGGCTGGAATAAAAATGCGCTCCGCCTGTATGCCTACTCGTACGCGAATGGGGTTCGGAAGTTTAAAGAAATTTCAACTGTGCAGATCGGCAAGGAAATTAGTTGCAAGATCCTGGTTTCAGGCAATCAATACCAGTTTGAAGCCGCCGGCACAACGGTTACACTTGACCGCTTCATCCAGGGAGCAGTTGTTCCTGGTTACATGTTGTATCCATATTTTGGTGGTGATGAAACCGCACCGCACAAGATCACCATCCGCATCATGCAGATCCCTTAAAGCAAGGGAGGGAAGCTGACTAATTTCTATAATTTAATGCTGGAGAAATATCACCCAACAGCGCTTTATACTCGTAAGTGCCTTTGTCTTCTTTGAATTCCTGTTTTGCTTTTTCTACCAGGCCGGGGTTTAGAAAAAGATCAATTGCTGTTAAGGCCATTGCTTTTGCACCCACCATCATACCCTTTATACCAATTTCTGTTCCGCCGCTTGCTACCGCTTGCCAGCTATGGGCCGGGGTTCCAGGGATCCAGGTGGCAGCACGCATTCCCACGGTGGGAACTGCATAACTCACATCACCCACATCAGTAGAACCACCGCCAGCATCTTCAAAGGTATTCAGCGGTTTGACCTTTCCTGCAGTCTGTAATGACGGAACTTCAAAGTTGAAACTACCCTGGATTGTTTTCCCAAAAATCAGTTCTTCCGGCGAAAGATTAACGCCGCCGACTCTCTCAAGGTTAACCTGCATAGCTTCCGCTAAGGTACGGTTGAGAAGCAGGTCGTGGGTTCCTCCAATTATTGCATAGTCTACCGTTGTCTCCGTTCCCATGGCGGCGCCCTTTGCTGCCTTCACCACGCGTTCAAAGATTTTAACGACATCATCTTTCTTTGGATGACGCACATAGTAATAAACTTCTGCAAAATCGGGAACAACATTTGGCGCCTTTCCTCCATCTGTAATCACGTAGTGTATCCTGGTTTGCTGCGGAACATGCTCCCGCATCAGGTTTACCATGTTGTTCATTGCCTCCACTCCGTCAAGGGCTGAGCGTCCCTTTTCAGGTGCACCAGCAGCGTGTGCTGACAACCCCCTGAACCGAAATTTAGCTGACTTATTTGCCAGCGCGCTAGTCATTGTAACCGCGTTATTGTCTGCAGGATGCCAATGAATGGCAACGTCTACATCATTGAAGAGCCCGGCTCTTACCATAAACACTTTTCCAGATCCACCTTCTTCCGCGGGGCAGCCGTATACCCGAACAGTTCCCTTCAGTTTTTTATTTGCGATCAAATTCTTTACAGCGATACCTGCCGCGACGGAAGCCGTTCCAAAAAGGTGATGGCCGCAGGCATGCCCGGCATTTTTTCCTGGTATGGGTTTGCGCTCAGGCACATTTTCCTGCGAAAGGCCCGGCAAAGCATCAAACTCAGCGAGGATGGCTATCACCGGTGAACCTGAACCGTAGGATGCGACAAAAGAAGTGGGAATCCCCGCTACTCCTTTCTCAATTTTAAATCCATTGATTGCCAGTTGTTGTTGCAAAAGAGCAGTGCTTTTTTCTTCCTTGTATCCAACCTCAGCGTATTCCCAAATTTGTAAAGCCGTCTTTCTGTAATCAGCATAACTGTTGTCTAAAGCCTTTACAGCCTCAGTTTTGAGTTGCTCCGAGGTTGCCTGATGTTGAGAAAAAGATGAAAAGCTGAAAGGAAACAAGATGGTCAGCAGGAGAAAATGCCGCGATATTTTCATGTAAATCGTTTAACCGCAATATACATTGGCCATCCTTAAAAATGTGAAAAAGACAAATACATGGAAAAAGGCTTTGTAGAAAAGTTTCTATACAGTGAAATAGCCATAATCTACAAATGAAAAGTTAAAATGAGGCCACTTTTGTTTCAGATTAGCAAGCGATTCAAACCAGTCCTTAGGGTGAGAATAACAAGAACGCTGAAAATTTAAAAATCTTACATAAAAACCAAAAATCTACCATTTTATGAAATCCCTTATGCCTCTGTCAGACCAACAATTGATCAATTTGTACGTAGCTGGAAATTCTGCCGCTTTCTCAACACTTGTGTTGCGGTACAAAAGCAAAGTTTACTCTTCCATCTACCTTTTAGTAAAAGATAAATACCTGGCAGAAGATATGTTCCAGGATGTTTTTATCAAAGTGATTGACAAGCTGACTAAAGGCCACTACACAGAAGAAGGAAAATTTCTTCCCTGGGTAATGAGGATTGCGCACAACATGTGTCTGGATCATTTCCGTAAAGTGAAGCGTACGCCAACCATCAAAAACAACGATGAGGTAGACATTTTCGATATGGTTAGTTTTTCTGAGCCAAATGCAGAACAAAGGATGATCACCGGCCAAAGCCATGACAGGGTAAGAAAAATGTTGGACATGTTGCCGGAAGATCAGCGGGAGATCATCATCATGCGCCATTACGCAGACCTTACCTTCAAAGAAATTGCAGCATTAAAAGATATCAGTATAAATACAGCCCTTGGCCGCATGCGTTATGGTTTGATCAACTTACGCAAGGTGATGGTTGAAAAACAAATAGCACTATAACCCCCCGTCCGGAAACGGACCTTTAAAACACCCTACCTAGATCACAGTAAAAGCAAAAAGCTCCCCAAAAGGGAGCTTTTCTGTTCCTGGTATCGAATGAGTTTAACTTATTTTAGCCCGTTTTTTTAATTCTTCTACTGGCATACTAATGACCCTGCCCAGTTGCTCTTTGCCGCGGTAAGTAACAACCCGCAACATCACCGCGTCTTTCGGTGCCTCCATCGGCTTATTGTACTTTGGATAAAACCTGTCGGGAAATGAATTATCGAAACTGTAATAAATGTCAATGTCATCAACTTCCGTAGCAAGCTCTATTTCGAGTTTGCCCGCTTTGTTTTTCGGAGTAAAGATTGGCTCGAACATGCTGGTAGCATATTTCATTTCAAGCACATCATACCTTTTAAACTGCTGTTCAACTTTTTGCGTAAAGTTTTTCCAATTCTTCTTCTCGCGGGGCGACCAAACGGATTCTGAAACTGCAAACGCACGCGGCCAGATCATGTATTCCAGGTGGCGCACATTCGGAATTTGCTCGGTCCAGATATTTCCCTGTCCACCTTTGATGTATTTAGGATCGACGCCAGCTGGCACAGGGTCAAACTGGTAGGCTTTGTTCAGGCGTAAAGTAGCGTAGACCCTGGGTTCCAGGATGGGATCGCCTTGCATATAGTCGAGGTAGACAAAGGTGGTGGGACTCATTACTACTTCATGTTTTAATTTCGCCGCTTCAATTCCACCTTTTTCCCCGCGCCAGCTCATAACGGCAGCATCGGCCGCAACGCCGCCTTCCAAAATCTCATCCCAACCAATTAATTTTTTTCCTTTCGAACTGATGATCTTGCCCACTCTTTTTTCAAAGTATCCCTGTACTTCATGCATATCTTTTAATCCCTCTTTTTTCATCAGTGTTTTTACATCGGCAGATTTTTCCCAAAAGTTTTTCGCACACTCGTCACCACCGACATGGATATATTCAAAGGGAAACAAAGCGGCCACTTCGGTAAAAACTTTGTCGAGAAAAGTGTACACCTTCTCACTTGCGGGGCAAAGGCTATTATCAACGAGCGCAGTGAAGGTTCCGTTACCATGCCAGTCCATAATCTTTTCACCAGAACGAACGCGATAGTTTTCAGCTCCGGGCGTACAAGCTAACTCGGGGTAGGATACGATCGCTGCCAGGCTATGACCCGGCACGTCAACCTCGGGAAGAATGTTGACGAAACGCTCTTTTGCATATTGGACAACTTCTTTAATGTCGTCCTGCGTATAGAACCCTCCGTAATTAAGCGGTTCATTTGGTAGGGGAGCAGAGAAAGTTCCGAAGTATCCAGACTTATCCGTCCTCCAGGCGCCTTTCTTCGTAAGGTTAGGCAAACTTTTAATCTCGATGCGCCAGCCTTCATCATCGGTCAGATGCCAGTGAAGCAGGTTGAATTTATAGCGGGCCATATTATCGATAAAGTCTTTCACTTCTTGTTTTGTGAAGAAATGCCTCGACACATCAAACATTAATCCTCTCCACCCAAACCTTGGATAGTCGGTAACCTCGACAGCCGGGATCTCCCATTTCACACCGGTCGCAACTGCCTTGCTTTCTATTTCACTCGGCAGTAGCTGCAACAAACTTTGTACGCCATAATAAAGTCCGCCCGGCTCGTTTGCAGAAATAACAACTGCATCTTTTCCGACCGTTAACTGATATCCTTCTTTGCCGATCTCGGCGTTGGCTGTTTTATTGATAACGAGCCGGATAGGCGCAGTCGCCGCATTTGTCGTAACGGATGCTTTGTAGCCTGTAGGAATTGTCAACCTGTCTTTCAATAAGGTGATTGTCGTGGCCAGGGCCGGAAGGTTAGGCGCCTCGATCACAATATTTTCAGGTAGGGTGAATGTGCCCTGGTTGTGAGCGATTTTAACCGGTTCAGGAATAATGGAATGACGGGGAGAACTGGTTTGAGCGAAAGCAGCTACACATAACAGGTAGCATGAAAAGAAAAACACGGTTTTTTTCATATAACACATTTATTATTTGAGTGAGTGCAACAAATTTAGCCCAATAAAACTAATATGCTGAAGCGTCTTACTCAGAAGAAAATGGTGATAATGAAATGGACTGACCGGCTAATGACTCAAGACGGGAGATGGAAGTATCTGATGTGGTAAAATAGATCGGTCGCGGAGGCGGTCAACAAACTGCGAAGGCGGCAGGTGGGTGGTCGACAAAGATGCACTTAAGGTAAGCGCAAAAAAGAGTAGGGAAAGTGAAACATAACATCCCCGTATAAACGACAGGAATGTTATGCTTGTATAAAATAAATAAAATTAATTAGAGAACAAGAACGCTGTTAAGTCCACCGAACTCGTTTGGTTGAGTGCTGTCTGCTTCTGGTTCGTTGATCCACAAAGTTTCGTTTACACGATATTTGAACTGGTGTTGACTACCTTTAGGTAAAGATAATTCGCAGGAAAAGCTTCCGTCTTTTTTCTTACTCATCACAACTGATTTTTCCCAATCACTGTTCAGGCCTAAAATTTCAATTGTTTCTGCATTATCTGCGTTCATAGTAAATTTTACTTTACAATAATCTTTAGTCTTAAAGTATGTTTTTTGTACCATATCGATTTTTTTTTAAATAAGCTTCATGGCTTAATACAAAATTAGAGAAAAGGTAACCCTGAATAAAAATCTTTCTATACACATCAATGGGGATAAGCCTTTCAGCAAAATCAAATACATATGCCCCATTAATTATATGAGCTGTTTTTCAACACTGATTTTTCCATTTTTTCGTGATTGCGCACGTTGATAACATTATTTTTTTTGTTTTGTGTGAAACTCATGAGCCGGAATATCAACCTTGTATTTTAAAACAGTAATGAATAATTTTATCTCATAGAATTATTACCAGCCGGGCTATCGAATTCTAGAGTTAAATACATATCAATGGAAACTTCCCCAAAACGTTGCTTTGTTGTCATGGGCTTTGGTATCAAAACTGATTTTGCAACAGGCAGAAAACTTGATCTCAACAAATCCTATCGCTTATTGATTAAACCCGTTGTTGAAGAAAAAGGGCTTATATGTGTCCGGGCAGATGAGATACAACATTCCGGTGTGATCGATGTACCTATGTATATGGAACTGATGATGGCCGATGTCGTCATTGCGGATCTTTCAACTGCCAATGCCAATGCATTTTATGAGCTTGGGATCCGGCATGCCTTGCGTCCGCGAACAACGATTGTTGTTTCTGAAGATAAAATGGCCTACCCGTTTGATGTAAATCACATCAGCATCACCAACTACACGCACTTAGGAAACGCCATTGATTTTGATGAGGTTGAACGATTTAGGAAAGTGTTGGGTGATAAGCTCGACGCTGTACTTGGCCTGGACGATCCGGACAGCCCGGTGTACACTTATTTGAAACTTGTCCCGCCGGCTTTCCAGGAGGAATTGGCGAAAGCTGTCACTAATACCAGGGAAAGCTCCCCGGTGGATACAGAGCAAACAGTCCAAATAAAAACCTTGTCAAACCTGGCCGAAGAAGGTGAGGATGCCTTGTCGGCCAACGATTTTTTGAACGCCAAAGAAATATTTTCCAAGGCAGTGTCGCTTGTGAGGCAACATGGTGGAAATAATAAAGTTAGCGTGGATGCCTACCTGATGCAACGGCTGGCACTGGCAACTTACAAGGCTGCGGAACCCACGCCGGTGGAAGCCCTTTATAATGGGTTACGGTTATTAAATGACCTTGACTTAAATCATACAAACGATCCCGAAACCGTTGGCCTGGCTGCTGCCATGGAAAAACGCCTATACGAAAAGAAGCAGGGCGAAACACACCTGAGCGCAGCCATCTTATATTACCAGCGCGGGTACTATTTGCTCAACAACCGTTATAATGGAATCAATCTTGCATTGATGCTTGATTATCGTGCGCATTCGTCTTTAAGCACCAGCAAGGATGAACTGATCGCTGACCTCGTGAATGCACGGCGGATACGAAAGGAAGTGTTGATCATGTGCGATAATGATTGGGGTCTCATCACAGCCCGGCAGGAAAAAATGAAAACAGTGGCACATAACAATCCAGAATTTACTACAAGCCAGCTGGAAGCAGATGAACAACAAATGTTCTGGATCTTAATTAACAGGGCTGAAGCTTATTTTGGATTGGGAAATGTTGACGGATACAAAGAGGCACTGGCCGCCGCGAAAAAATTAACTCATGAAGAGTGGATGCTTGATTCATTTAAAGAGCAAATCACCAAAATAAGGAAGATCCTAAGAACCCAGGAAGCCAGTGCGTAAACAGCTCTTCAGTCCTTTGTTATCACTTCTAGTTCTTTTCGTAGTACAATAAATTGAAGCGGTTGTCGCGGAATTCCGAAGGACGGATCATTGGGGAAAGGTTTGGTTTCGCCGGTAGGTTTGTAACCATGTCGCATGTACCAATGAATGAGTTCTGTGCGCACATCGATGACCGTCATTACAATACTTGTACAACCATGTTCCCTTGCATATCCTTCTGCAGCCTGTAGCAAATATTTACCGATACCATTTGCTTGTTGATCGGGCGCAACAGTCAGCATGCCGAGGTATAACGCTGCTTTTTGTTGGTGCAGATACACGCATCCTTTAATAACGGTTTCTTTATAAACGAGGATCACCGAGCCCGGCGCTGAGATGAGTGAATGAATGGCACTTGCATCCGTCCGGATGCCGTCAAGCAGGTCAGCTTCTGTTGTCCATCCTTTTTTTGATGAGTCTCCCCGGTATGCACTGTTCACCAGTTTGACCAGTTCCTCGATGTCTTCGTTTTCCAGCGGTGATATCCGCATATCTTGCTTCATATAAAACTTGTTGGCTAGCTGTTAAGTTTTGAATAGATCACCGTATCCTTAAAAACTCCATTGTAATAAAAAGCTTCTTTTAAATGTGCCTCCTTTACGAACCCGGTTGATTGTAAGACCAACGCTGACCCGGTATTATTTGGATCTATTCGAGCTTCAACACTATGCAATTGCAATAGAGAAAAACCTTTGGCGACAACTTCATTGATAGCCTCTTTCATGATACCTTTTCTCCACTCGGCAGGGTCAAGCATGTAGCCAAGTTCGGCCCGGTGATGTTCGCGAATCATTCGCCAAAAACCGATGGTTCCGATTAATTCGTCCGGCGCACTTTTGAAGGCCATGGCCCAGGTTATACCGGTGTCCGTGTCTAGTGAAGCCTGTATGCGGTCAATGAATACAAACGCATCTTCCGTAGTTAAAGCCCGGTCACGGTCGATGTACTTCATGACCACTTCATTTCCTCGTAGGCGAAGGATGGCCGGGGCATCGCTTCTTAATAATCTTCTCAGTATAAGCCGCTCTGTTTGCAGTTCTGGAAATGGTGAAAACGTGGTTTCTAACATGTTTTTATTTGGGCTGAAAATTAAGAAAAATAAATGCGTGCACATTGCCAGCTAAAAAATGTCTGCGTTTAATGCCCAGCCGCCATCACATAAAATTTGTGTGCGGCAGTAGATGAAATAGAAGGATCTCGTTCATTCTTTAAAACTTTAGCAATTTTTATATGCAATTAATGACTAAATAGTTTACTTTTGTGAAAATTATTCACAACGCTTTTACAGTGAAAAGGACAGATAACCATATCGCAAATTTATTTCACCAGTCTTTTGGTGTAGTTGTTGCGTTGTATGTCCCAATTTTTTCTCCCCGACGCCGACCTGGTTGCTGATAGGACGAGCACTTGAAACATGCCCCTGTCAGTGAAAAAATCTCCAAAAACCGGGCTCTTACATTCTTATTGCTAACTTTTATTTCAATTATATACAATTGGAAACAAATAACATTATCGTCAGGGTTGCTACAACCGACGATTCGAAATACGCCGTCACCATCACCAATGAAATGGAGTCTTCTGCGAAAGCCAGGGGTACCGGTATTGCGAAGCGTTCTCCCGATTACATTGAACGTAAGATCATGGAGGGAAAAGCTGTCATTGCTGTGACCAAAGAAGGGGAGTGGGTAGGCTTCTGTTATATTGAAGCCTGGGGGCACGACCAGTTCGTTGCGAACAGTGGTTTGATCGTTGCTCCTGCCTTTCGTAAGAGTGGCGTTGCAAAGCAGATCAAACGCAGGATCTTTGATCTTTCCAAAGAAAAGTATCCTCATTCAAAAATATTTGGACTAACAACTGGTCTTGCGGTGATGAAGATCAATTCGGAATTAGGTTATGAGCCGGTCACCTATTCAGAGCTTACTGATGATGAAGAATTTTGGGCTGGCTGCAGAAGCTGTGTCAATTTTGACATCCTCATGAGCAAGGAAAGGAAAAACTGCATGTGCACCGCCATGTTATATGATCCTGCTGATCATTACGAGCCAGAAGAAACAACAGCCGATTTTAAGCAGCACTCAAAATTGTATGAGCGCTTCATGCACATCAAGCAAAGTCGTTTGCTCAAACTGCTGAAAAAGAAAGATGGCGGTGGTGGTGTAAGCAAATCTGTTTTAAAATATTTTTTCAACTTATAGCAGTAAACAAGGTCAATGGATAATACAGGCATTCAATTACAAAAACAGGAAACTGATTTGGCACCGGGTACAAAAGTGGTGCTTGGATTTAGTGGCGGTTTAGACACTTCCTTTTGTGTAAAATACCTGACTGAAGAGAAAGGCTACGAAGTACATTCAGTGGTGGTAAATACCGGTGGATTTTCGGCTGAAGAATTAGCGCAGGTAGAAGCTCATGCTTACAAACTTGGTGTTAAATCACATACTACCGTTGATGCGGTAAAAAGTTATTATGATCGCATCATCCGTTTCCTTATTTATGGAAACGTGTTAAAGAATAATACTTACCCGCTGAGTGTAAGCGCAGAACGATTAAGCCAGGCAATTTTTATCGCGGAGCACGTGAAAAAATTAGATGCTTCTGCTGTAGTGCATGGCAGCACGGGTGCAGGTAACGACCAGGTTAGATTCGACATGGTTTTCAATATCATGATTCCCGGCGTTGAGATCATTACCCCCATTCGCGACATGAAGCTTAGCCGCGAAGCGGAAATAGAATACCTGAAGGGTAAAGGTGTGGAAATGAACTTCGAGAAATCGATGTACTCCATCAATAAAGGATTATGGGGCACCAGTGTTGGTGGAAAAGAAACCCTCAACAGTAAGGGAATGTTGCCCGAATCAGCCTGGCCAACCCAAGTAACAGAAACGGGTACACGCACGTTACAGATCGGGTTTGAGAAAGGCGAAATAAGCAGTGTCGATGGTGAGCGTTTTGCGCATCCTTCGGAAGCAATACAAAAAATACAACAGATTGCAGGTCCTTTTGGCCTCGGTCGGGACATACATATTGGCGATACCATCATCGGTATTAAAGGACGTGTAGGGTTTGAGGCCGCTGGGCCGATGGTGATCCTTAAAGCACATCATGCCCTGGAAAAACACGTACTAACGAAATGGCAGCTCAACTGGAAAGATCAACTGGCCCTTTTTTACGGCAACTGGTTACACGAAGGCCAGATCATGGATCCTGTCATGCGTGATATTGAAGCCTTCTTGGTAAACTCGCAGGAGAATGTTTCCGGGAAAGTCTTTATTGAATTGCTGCCTTACCGCTTCCAGGTAATTGGTATCGAATCTCCTTTTGACCTTATGAGCAGCAAATTTGGAAAATATGGAGAGATGAACAATGGTTGGACCGGGGAAGACGTTCGCGGCTTCACCAAAATTTTTGGTAATCAAACCATGATCTATCACCAGGTAAAAGAAAGCGTTGATGGCAAACAAGATTAAGGTAGGCATTGTAGGTGGAGCAGGTTACACCGGTGGCGAATTGTTGCGGCTGCTTGTCAACCACCCGGATGTGTCTGTCAGTTTTGTGGATAGTAAGAGCAATGCCGGCAAGCCGTTGGCTGCTGTACACAGCGATCTGTTAGGTGATACTGCCATGGAATTTTCTTCTGTGTTTCCCATGCAAGCAGGAAGTTCGACGGAACAGGTAGATGTACTTTTTTTATGCGTAGGCCACGGAGATGCGAAAAAGTTCCTGGCAGAAAATGCACTGGCTCCGGGCATCAAGATCATTGATCTTTCGCAAGATTTTCGCCTGAGTACACTGGCATCGGCTACCAATCGCGAGTTTGTATACGGCCTCCCAGAACTTAATAAAGAGCTCATTCGCGAAGCGAGTAATATCGCTAACCCGGGCTGCTTTGCAACTGCCATCCAATTAGGATTGTTGCCATTGGCGAAAGCAGGATTACTCGGCGATGTTTACACAACCGGTATTACGGGTTCAACGGGGGCCGGACAAAGCCTCAGCAATACTTCACATTTCAGCTGGAGGGCAAATAACATACAAGCGTATAAAACGCTCGATCATCAACATCTCAACGAAATTCACCAGTCGATCAATATTTTACAACCATCTTTTCCTAACATCCCGGAGAAAGACGGACCAATCAGTTTTATTCCCTGGCGCGGTGATTTTACCCGCGGGATCTTCATCAGTTCACAAACGAAATGCGACTTAACCCTCCAGGAATTAAATGGCCTTTATATAAAATTTTATGAGGGTGCACCATTCACGGTGGTAAGTCAGCAACCAATTTTCCTAAAGCAAATTGTGAACACGAACAAGGCTTTGGTACAATTGGAAAAGACTGGTAATAAACTGGTCATTCATTCAGCCATCGATAATCTTTTGAAAGGGGCAAGCGGACAGGCGGTGCAGAATATGAATCTGATGTGCGGCCTGGAAGAAACAGCAGGATTGCGCTTAAAGTCAGTAGGATTTTAATTAGAACAATACACCCGGTAAATTGAAAAAAAGTTCGTGGTTAATGCACACTAATTTTTTCGAGTCGCTAACGAAACTTTTCTTCCAGTAAATGCAGCGCCTCTCAACCTGGACACAAAAGTTCAGAGGTAGTTTTTGTGGCAGGTACTAAAACTTTATTCTTCTAAATTATCACAAAACAGGAGCATGAATCTATTCGACGTATACCCGCTTAATGACATCACCATCGTGAAAGGACAAGGTTCTTACGTATGGGATGACAGCAATCAAAAATATCTTGACCTCTACGGCGGTCACGCAGTCATTTCAATCGGGCATACACATCCCCGTTATGTAAAACGCCTCGAGGATCAATTACATCAATTAGGCTTCTATTCCAACTCTATAAAGATCCCCTTACAGGTTCAGCTTGCAGAAAAACTTGGTAAGGTTTCAGGCAAACAGGATTACCAGCTTTTCCTGTGTAATTCGGGCGCAGAAGCAAATGAAAACGCACTCAAACTGGCGTCGTTCTACAATGGTCGAAAAAAGATCATAGCTTTTAAAAAAGCGTTTCATGGCAGAACTTCTCTGGCAGTAGCCGTTACTGATAATCCCAACATTGTTGCCCCGGTTAACGAAACAGACAACGTTATCTTTTTGCCCTTCAACGATGAACAAGCACTGGAGCAGGCCTTCACGGAACATGAGATCAGCTCGGTGATCATCGAAGGCATCCAGGGTGTCGGTGGCATCAACGTTGCCAGTCATACATTTTTACAAACCATCCGGCGTCTTTGCAACCAACACAACGCGGTATTTATCGCGGATTCAGTTCAGTGTGGGTATGGCAGAAGCGGGTTGTTTTATTCGCATGACCACAGCGGCGTTGACGCAGATATTTACACAATGGCCAAGGGGATGGGTAACGGCTTCCCGGTAGCGGGCATTTCCATCGCACCAAAATTTCATGCGAAACATTATATGCTCGGCACCACCTTTGGTGGCAATCATCTCGCATGTGCTGCAGCGTTAGCCGTGCTGGAAGTAATTGAAGAAGATGGATTGATGGAAAATGCTGCAACCATCGGCGACTACTTGTTCGAAGAATTAAAAGGATTGCCACACATTCGCGAGGTAAGAGGTAAGGGGCTGATGATCGGGATCGACCTTCCGGAAGAACTGAAATCTGTCAAAAAGAATTTGTTATTTAAACATAAAATTTTCACGGGCGAAGCCAAGCCAAATGTAATACGGCTCCTGCCTGCATTAAATATTACAAAGACCGAAGCAAACATTTTCCTGGAAGCCCTGCAAAAGGAGTTACACAGTGTTGAAGTACCTGCCTAGCTCAACTTTTAAAAGCATCATTTTTATCATCGATCATGATTGAGTCCTTACAAAAGCCATTATTAAAAAACACCTCAGCCGGTCAGCTTAATTTTATTTCTGTTAATGATGTCGCTGACATCAAAGGCCTCGTTGAAAAGGCGCTGGCTTATAAATTAGATCCATTCGCTGAGCGTACCCTTGGTGCAGACAAGCGGATTGGTCTGCTCTTTTTAAATCCTTCTTTACGCACCAGATTGAGCACGCAGGTTGCAGCGAATAATCTTGGTATGGAGGCAATAGTTTTCAATGTAGATAAGGAAGGCTGGGCGCTTGAGTTCGAAGACGGTGCCATCATGAGTGGAAGTACAGTTGAGCATGTTAAAGATGCCGCGCCGATCCTTGGAAATTATTTTGACATTTTATGCATCCGAACTTTTCCTTCTTTAAAAAATCGGGAAGATGATTATAGTGAGTTGGTGATGAATTCTTTTGTTCAATATGCAGGTGTTCCAATCGTTAGTTTGGAAAGCGCCACCCTGCATCCGTTACAATCACTTACGGATGTCATCACGATCACAGAAACCTTGAAGAAGAATCCCATCGTGGGCCGCAGGCCGAAGGTGGTCCTTACCTGGGCTCCCCATGTAAAGCCCTTGCCGCAATGTGTATCCAACAGTTTTTCGCAATGGATCAATGCCTGGGGCGAAGCTGATTTTGTTATCACTCATCCGGCAGATTACGAATTGTCAACAGCCTACACTGAAGGTGCAACCATCACGCATAATCAACAGGATGCATTGAAAGACGCTGACTTTATTTATGTAAAGAACTGGAGCACGTACCATGACTATGGAAAAATATACAGCAATGATCCGGCGTGGATGCTCGATGAAGAAAAGTTGAAACTGACGAACAACGCCAAAGTAATGCATTGCTTACCCGTGCGCAGAAACGTAGAGTTGAGCGATGAGGTACTTGATAGTCCCAACAGCATAGTTACTCAACAAGCAGCCAACAGGGTATGGGCTGCACAAGCGGTTTTGTCCGAATTATTAATGCCGCGCTAATGGAGAAATTATTTGTTATCAAAATTGGTGGGAATGTCATTGACAATGAGCAGAACCTCCAATCCTTTCTAAAAGATTTTGCCGCGGTATCCGCAAAAAAAATTTTGATCCATGGTGGCGGAAAGATCGCCACTAAAATTGGTCAGCAATTGGGCATCGAACCCAATTACATCAATGGTCGTCGCATAACAGATGCGGCCACCATCGACCTTGTAACAATGGTGTATGGCGGGCTGGTAAATAAAAAAATTGTTGCGGCTTTGCAGTCGCTCCAGTGCAATGCGATCGGCGTGACCGGCGCGGATGGTAATATTATTCCTGCCGTGAAACGGCCAGTAAAAGAAGTTGATTTTGGTTTTGTAGGTGATATAAAGGCGGATGCGATCAATGTAAAAAATCTTGGTGTTTTATTGACTCACGACTTCACGCTTGTTGTTGCACCCCTTACGCACGATGGTGCCGGCCAGGTTTTAAATACAAATGCGGACACCATTGCCTCAGCTCTTGCTGTTGCGTTGTCGTCAGAGTACGATGTGCGGTTGGTTTATTGTTTTGAAAAAGCCGGCGTGCTAGAAGATGTTGCAGATGAGCAATCAGTTATTCCACTCATCACAATCGAAAAATACAAGCAACTAAAAGAAGCTAGTAAATTGTTTGAAGGCATTTTGCCCAAGATCGATAACGCATTTGACGCAATCAACCAGGGCGTGAAGGAAGTATTGATCGGTGATGCAAGGGACCTGTTGCAAAATGTAACTGCTGTCACAAAAGGAACTCTAATACAATAATATGAAAGTAGATCTCTACCAGGGAGCGGTCGCGCTGTTGAAGCAGTTGATTGCTACGCCTTCTTTTTCTAAAGAGGAAAATGATACAGCGGAGATCATCACGGCTTTTTTTCAAAAGCATGCGATTGATTACTCCCGTGTTGGCAATAATATTTACGCGAAAAATAAATATTACGATGTCAGCAAGCCATCTATTTTATTGAACTCTCATCATGATACGGTGTTGCCAAATAAGGGCTACACGATGGATCCGTTCACCCCGGTTGAAAAAGATGGAAAGCTTTTCGGCCTGGGTAGCAATGATGCGGGTGGTTGCCTGGTGTCGTTGATCGCGACCTTCCTGCATTTTTATGATATGGCCGAAACTTCGCACAACGTTGTCTTCGCGGCCAGCGCGGAAGAGGAGATCAGTGGCGTAAATGGAATTGAGTTGGTGCTTCCATTTTTAGGCAACATCGATTTCGGTATTGTTGGCGAACCCACACAATTGGAAATGGCGGTGGCAGAACGCGGTCTCATGGTGATTGATTGCCTGTCGCAAGGCCGGGCTGGGCACGCCGCACGCAATGAAGGGGAGAACGCTTTATACAAAGCGGTAGATGATATCAACTGGATCCGGAATTTTAAGTTTGATCGCGTGAGTAGCCTGCTCGGCGATTCTCGACTCACCGTTACCGTTATAGAAACAGAGAACCGCCAGCACAATGTTGTTCCGGCGCAATGCAAATTCGTGATCGATGTGCGTGTCAATGAACTATATACCTTCGATGAGGTACTTGATGCACTTCGGGCAAATCTTAAAAGCCAGTTTAAGCCAAGAACAACGCGGATGAAATCTACCGCCATATCGCTTGATCACGTGTTAGTAAAAGCCGGGCTCGCGTTAGGCAAGGGCTATTATGGTTCCCCCACCACATCCGATAAAGCGCTGATGCCGTTCCCAACGTTGAAGATGGGCCCGGGCGACAGCGCGAGAAGTCATACCGCGGACGAGTTCATCTATTTAAAAGAAATTGAAGACGGGATCGCCACGTATATCAAAATGGTCGAACAGATTGTTTGACCGGTTGCCTGTTAAAATGGGCTTCAATTTTGTTATGCTATAAATGCAGAAAGGGCAAAACAATTTTTGTCCGGGCATTCAATATAGATTCACCTGCGGTGGCGTCGCACACTGCAGCAGCGGTACAAGGCTCAGCCTGATTTCGGCCGCACAATTTTCAAAGTACCATACAATCGCAAAAAACTACACATGAAGCTCTGGCAAAAAGATAAGGTTTCCCTGGAAGCAGTTGAAACTTTCACCGTGGGAAACGACCGCGAACTGGATGTTTACCTGGCACCTTTTGATGTGTATGGATCCTTGGCCCACATAAAAATGCTGGAATCTGTCGGCCTCCTCGAAGCTGCTGAGTTGGCCACACTGGAAGCTGAATTAAAGAAGATCTTTACGCAGGTTTCCCTTCCCGGTTTTAAATTACAAGATGGTGTAGAAGATATTCATTCCCAGGTTGAATTGATGCTAACCGAACGACTTGGAGATGTTGGCAAAAAAATTCACAGCGCCCGCAGTCGAAACGACCAGGTGTTGGTTGATCTAAAATTGTTTCTCCGCAGTGAGATCGAAAAATTGGTTCATACGACTAAGGAATTTTTCGACCTGTTACAACAACAAAGTGAAAGGTATAAAGGAGATCTGCTCCCCGGCTACACGCACTTACAACTTGCCATGCCTTCGTCTTTCGGATTATGGTTTGGCGCCTATGCTGAAAGCCTGGTTGATGATCTCAAAACATTGCAGGCCGCCTATACCATCGTCAATAAAAACCCACTCGGTTCTGCAGCGGGTTATGGCTCCTCGTTCCCGATCAATCGCACATTCACTACCCAACTGCTGGGTTTTGACGACCTCAATTACAATGTCGTATATGCGCAGATGGGAAGAGGTAAAACAGAACGCATTGTTTCATCGGCACTTGCTAACGTCGCTGCGACCTTATCGCGGTTGAGCATGGATGCCTGTCTTTACCTCAATCAAAACTTTTCGTTTATCAGCTTTCCTGATGAACTTACGACTGGCAGCAGCATCATGCCGCATAAAAAGAATCCGGATGTTTTTGAATTGATCCGGTCGCATTGCAACCGCATCCAGGCCTTGCCGAACGAGATCATGCTGATGACGACCAACCTGCCGTCAGGGTATCACCGCGATCTTCAGCTGCTGAAAGAACATCTTATCCCGGCGTTCCAAAATTTACACGCCTGTTTAAATATGGCAGGGTTGATGCTCAGCAACGTCCAGGTGAAAAAGGACTTACTCGTTGATGA
>JAURWD010000112.1 GCA_030655145.1 Ferruginibacter sp. | reverse complement strand
GAGCGGACGAGGGAACGTAACTCAGCGGCTTCAATATCGGAATGATGGACTATAGGTTCAATCATTTGCAGGCGAAGTTTCGTTTGTGCTTAACCGTGACGCTTCCCAGCCGATCAGTGCGGTTTTCCGTGTACTACCCCAATGATAATCTCCCAGCACACCCGTAGACCGGATGACGCGATGACAAGGGATAATGAATGCCACCGGGTTATCCCCTATCGCCGTCCCCACCGCCCTGGCTGCAAGAGGATTTTCCAGCGAAGCCGCAATTTTGCCGTAGGTACTCAGCCGGCCGGCAGGAATTTTTAACAAGGTTTCCCAAACTTTCAACTGGAAAGGCGTACCCTTCAGGTGCAATTTAATGCTTGAAAGTTTGCTCCAATCCCGGGTGAATATGTTTAAAGCGTTTTGCTGTGCAAGGTCAACCAGTTGCCGAAACTCCGCATTCGGAAACAAGCGCTGCAATTCCCCAAAAGCCAACTCCTGGTCATCGGCAAAAGCCATGTGACAAATGCCTTTCGACGTAGAAGCAACTAATATTTCGCCAAAAGGGCTTTCAGCAAAACTGTAGTTGATCACCAGGTAACTGCCACCATTCTTATATTCACCAGGGGTCATTCCTTCGATGGTAATAAACAGGTCATGCAAACGTCCTGAACCTGAAAGCCCACTTTCGATCGCGGTGTCAAAAAGACTTGGCGGGTCTTCAACCTGCAACATGGCCTTTGCATGATCGATCGTGAGGTATTGCAAAAACTTCTTCGGAGTAACCCCGGCCCATTCATGAAACATTCGCTGAAAATGAAAGGGGCTTAAGTGAACCTTTTTCGCCACCTCATCGAGGTCTGGTTGATTTCTGAAGTTGGCCTGTATGTAATGTATCGCTTCAGCAATACGTTGATAGTTGTTTGGTGTTCCTGTTGTCATGATTATAGATTGAAGCACAAATTTACCCAGGCTCACACCCGCAGCCAACCCGAAACTTGCGCAGTTTTTAGAAAGATTCGGGGCTTGTATTTTGGCAAGCTTCTTTAAATGTTTAACCCCAAGGTCCGGCTTTGTTTATCTTCATAAACCACATTGGGCCCATAAAAATATTCACTGATGAAAAACTGTAATGGTTTAATAAAAATAAAACTGCCTACTCTTTTTTTAGTAAGCATGCTTTTGGTGATTTCCCCGATCGTTACAAGCCAGGGAGCACCGGCATTTAAAGTGATCGCTTTTTACACCGCGAAAAATGATGCTGCACACATCAGTTTCGTTCACGAGGCCAATCGATGGTTTCCAAAAATGGCGGCTACCCATCATTTTCAATATGACTCTACGAATGACTGGACTAAACTGAATGAAAAATTTTTGGCCGCATACCAGGTAGTCGTCTTTTTAGATACCAGGCCCGACAGCATTGACCAACGGGTAGCGTTTGAAAAATACATGAAGAACGGGGGTGGTTGGATTGGCTTTCATTTTGCCGGTTTTGCCTTAACTCCGTCAGCGTTTCCGCAGAACTGGGACTGGTACCACAACGAATTTCTTGGCTCCGGTTCTTATGCAAGCAACACCTGGAGACCAACGCCGGCAATATTGAAAGTAGAAAAGCAACATCCGGTTACTACATCTATTCCGTTAACTTTTCGCACATCCGCAAATGAATGGTATCGCTGGAAAAATGACCTTCGGCAAAATCCTGACATTGATATTCTACTATCGATTGACAGTTCAAGTTTTCCGCTCGGAACCGGTCCGAAGAAACACGAGATCTGGCACAGCGGTGATTATCCTGTGGTATGGACCAACAAAAAGTATAAAATGCTTTACCTGAATATGGGGCACAATGACATAGACTATGAGGGTGGAACGAAAAACGAATTGTCATTCACTTTCAATAATCCCATCCAGGATCAACTGGTGATAAATGCGTTGTTGTGGATGGGCAGGGCAAAGACATCCCCGCAATAAAAAAAGACCGCTTCACATACGCGAGACAGTCTTAGTTTGAGTTGATGAAAAGTCTTATTGAATAACGGTCAACGATTTTGTAACTGCTGAACCTGAAACTTTATCAACCAGGCGGATCCGATAAATACCCACCTGTAAATTATTTAATTCAACCGTGTTTGAATTGGCGACGATAAGTGATTTAACAACGCGACCCACATTATCAATTACCTGTATGTCGGTTGGTGTACTGATGTCGTTGATAGCGATTCGTGCATTTCTAACCGCAGGGTTTGGATACACGGTAAAGTCGGGGGCCATACCAAATCCTTTTACTGCTTTAATTTCGCTGAACGCGGCTTCCGCATCTTTGCTGAGCAATCTTAAACGATACTCCGAGATCGTGGACGCGTTATTTTTATCAGTAAATGTATAAGTACTTCCCGTTAGGCTGTTCGAAGCTGCTACCACTCCAACAGTAACAAAAACGCCATTGCTCTTTTTTTGAATTTCGATCCCCTGGGCATTTGACTCGTATGAAGTCTGCCAGTTCAGCACCACGCTGTTACCATTTCGGGCGGCACCAAAAGTTTTAAGACCGATCGGTAAAACAGCGCCTTCAGGCACACTACATGCGAAGCCGGTAGTAGATCCCGGGTTGTGAAAATAAATGTCCCAAAGTGAGGCTGGCGGCATGTTTCCACCGATCACGCAATAGCCAATATAACCCTGTGAACTACATTTTGATGCGTCAGGCGTGGCGAACACAATGTTTGCCTTTACACCATTTACGAGAACTGAATCAATGAGTGGCGCAACTGCCGGGCAGGTTGTAAAGTATAATTTTAGTTGGCCATCAGCGCAGGCGCCATTACCATTGTTTCTTCTGAAAAAGCTTGCGCAGTTTGTAGTTTGAGCGCTGCTGATTAAACTGGTTAATACTAATGCAATTGTGAATGTAGAAATTTTCATCGTTTGAGGTTTGAGGTTTAGAAATTTATTCCGAGGGGTTTCGGGAATAAAGAACTTTAGCGGACATTCACAAAATTGGAGATTGTATGAGCATCAAACATATGCACAGGGCACAGTTGATCATATCAAAATAGCGGAGATATTGACGATGGAAATTCGTGGTATTGGAAAAATACAAAGTGACCTAATGGTCAGAAAAAAAAAACGAAAAGGGAAAATAGGAAACGGAGGTGCTAAGGGAGTAAGGGGAGATTTCTTGTGTGCCGTAAAGATAGAATGAAAATCGAATTCACCAAATTTTTTTTTACTTTTTTAAGGGTTAACCTGGTGAAGGTTGAAGCAAATATTCTTTACGCCGTTGTACAAACGCAGCCGTTGCATATATATTGTGTGAAGCGAAAAAAAAATATTTATTTAAATGAAAGCGACCCGAAAAGGCATAGAGTTTAACGGCTTCCGTACTTGATATTTAATTCATCCAGTAAGGTGCTGGCCGTACTGTCGCCTTGCATCGTGGCTTCCATTAACAGTTTAGCGCCGCGCTTTACATCAACATTAAATACACATCCGAAATAACCTTTTTGCTTCAAGGCAAGGGTATCCGCAGCAAACGCAAAGAGCAAGCCAGCGGTTCGCTTGGCAGGGATGTACCCTTTACTGATGGCTCTATTGAGGTAAGTCATGCCTTCCGCGCAGTTCTCCGGGTCATCGTTGTTCAGCAGCGTAAGATTACCATATTCATACATTGCTTCGGGAATGTCCTGCACAGCCAGCGACCTGAAAATAACGCGAGCTTCTGAAAGCCGTCCTGTAGTAAGTAAGGTACGGGCATTGCCAAGCTGGAAATTTTGTTCGGGCGTAAGTGGAATGTTTGCCGTCCTTACGATCGGGGTCGAAACTGTGTTTGATTCGACTTCTTTATTCTTGCTGAAGGCATTAATAAAAATAGCTGCTACCGCCAGGATGGCAACAAGGCATCCGGCGATCAAGGCGGCTCTAACGCCAGCGGACATACGCTTTTTACGCTGGTATTGAATTCCGGATAAATGTGCGTGGCGAAGATTAATTTTTTCCAGGTCGGCAATCTGGTCTAAGAGCGCCCGGTTCTCTTTTGCGAGGCGATCGTTTTCCTGCTCAACTTTCACCAGCCTTTCGGTACCCCATTCAAGATTACTCGCAGCCAGGATACTATTTCGCACAATGTATTCCTGCAGCATCATACCATTTGAAAATCGATCGGCCGGTTTTTTCTCCAGGCATTTGTAGATCATGCTCAAGAGCCATTCCGGCACCTGCATTTCTTCTTTCTTTTTTTCACCAGGCCAATCTTCCGGCAATTGTTCCTGGCGGATGGAAAGCAGGTTTGGAACACCATTTTCCAGGTGGGATACCATCACCGCATTGCGTGCTGTTTCACCGTTATCAGCTAGTGGGAAAGGTACCGTGCCGCAGAGCAATTCAAAGATGATAACGCCAAAACTATAAATCTCCGACTCGTAATATAAATGGCCTTCAAACTGTTCCGGTGCCATAAACTCGATGGCCCCGGCCTGGCGCAGACTGGTACGCCGCTGCTCATCCGACATCACAGAAAGGCCAAAATCGAGCAGGATGTAATTACCGTTATGTATGTTGAATTTTACGTTGTTGCTTTTGATATCGCCGTGTTTCACCTCAACTTTGTGGCAATGGGCCAGGGCATTTGATAACTGTTCTGCAACCTTTAGTGTTTCTTTAATGGTGAAGATGGGCGCATGAGGCGGCTTCAATAATTCAGCGAGATCAGGTCCTTCGATATATTCCATTTCAATGAACGGAAAATTGCCGGATTCTGTAATGCCTGAATTGGTAATGGTGACAACGTTTGGATTTGGATCCTCATTTACTTTTTTCAGCTTTTGCACTTCATTCTGAAAAGAAGTAAAATTTTTATCATCCCCGGTTTCACTAAAAATCGGCGTTGGTAATATTTTGATGGCGGTAATAATTTCTCCAATGCGCTTGCCCTTGAAGACAGAGCCCTGCCCTCCCGATTTTAGTGCACCTAAATTTTCTACGCCTTCCGTTATGGTAAAAACCTTCGCCATGTATGCCTGATTATTCTGGTGTTAATGAGAATTCCAGTAAAGCCGAATCGCCCAGCATTACCTGGTCGCCGCCCTGTAAGCGGTGACCTATTTCCGTCGACAATAATTTAACCGGGGCCTCACCCTGGGTTCTTATTTTCACTTTGTTTGATGGTGGTATGCCGCCTTCATCGGCATACAAAAAAAACGAGCCTGTAACGGCATCCCACTGAATGTGGGCGTGCTGGCGGCTCACAGCCCGGTTCCCGGGATGATCAGCATCTGTAAAGGCAATGTTGTTCTTCCGGAAAAAACCATCTGCGGTTTGCACACCTGTTCCCCGCCCGATATTTATTTTGCCGCAGGCAGAATCGAGGACGTATTGCTTTTTTTCTGTTTCACCATTGAGCACATTGATGTAGGCCGTGACCTGTTTGTACAGTACCGGGTTTTTGAAAGTAGATACCAGCAATGCAACATCAATATTTTTTGCCCGGATCGCTTCGGCGGGTGGTTCGTCTTCGAATGATATTTTCAGGCTCCAGGCTGCCGGAAGGTTTATCGCAAAGTCATCTGCGATCCGCTGAACCTCTTCATTTTTAAAACGGTCCGGGTCATCAAAATAAATGGCCGATTCGTAGAGGTAGCGATCACTATCGCTGCAGGTAAAAAAAAGGTAGAGTGCCCTGATGTTTGCACCCTCCCCTCCTTCTGCTTTCTGCAATTGTTCTTTGATCAATTGAAGCAACGCATTGCGGATCTCCTTTACGTCTGTCGGTCGATTTTTGAAAAGATCAAACATATGATTGGTTAAGATAATTTTATAAACTTCAGCAGTTCCGCTAACCTAAGCTTTGTTAAATGTCCATTTCACTGCCTAATCATTTTACGCAACGCCCGATCCTGCTCCTCGATTTTGTCCATGGTTAACCGAATAATCTCTTTTTAAACTCAAACCATGCATTATTTATACCACAAATTATTCGACACCAACTGAGTCCGTAACCGCGGGCTGATTCTTCTTCAATCCGGCCTTTTTAACCACCGGCGCTTCAAATCCTTTTATGTAATTACGTTGAAGCAAAATAGGAATGATGTGTTTGCCTGCAAGTTTCACCGCTTCGCTGGATCCTTTCGCATTTTCGATCCTGATACAAACCACAACGTGGCCGCTATCTGCAGGTTTTGGCGCAAAGAACACGTACCAGCCATCGTTAATGGATTCACCCCTTAAGATCCGCTCCGGCGTACCGGTTTTGCCAGCTACCAAAATGTTAAGCCGGTGCAGTTTCGGAGCGCTTTGCTTGCGCATATAATCCGTCACGAGGGCAGCATACCGCGGATCTTTGGCGATTTGCTGACCTGCCGCAGGTACGGTAGCACTGTCTCCAAATTTCAGTACGTACCTGTTTGGGAGCATCGTTCCATTATTCGCGATACCTGAAGCAAGGCGTGCTACCGAGGCTGGCGTTGCTACCAATTCACCCTGGCCCCAGGCCATACCCGAAATACCCTTTGCCCGGGTTCGGCGGATGTTGTTGACGTCATATCTTTTCGCACTTGCGAACTCAGTCTTACGCCACAATTCTTTCCACTTCATTTTTTGTTCCTGGTTGTTCGGATCGGTCTCATAATAATAACCTCCGGCACCATGCAAAAACATACCGGTCTGGATGTAGAGATCACCCATTTCCTCTTCAAGATGCTTTTCATTTGCGAGGCGAATAAAGTATGAGTTGTTGGACCGCACGATAGCCCGTTCAATCGTAATAAAGCCTGCTTCATCCGGTTCATCGCTTTTAATGCGGATCAAATCCCAGGGATGGATGCGAATGGGCTTCAGTGTTTCAGCCTCTCCCAGTTTATTAAATGCGGCAAGGGCAGTTACTAATTTTGCCGTAGAGCCTGGTTGCGTGGCATGAGTAAATCCCAGGTCGCTGTTTACATTCCATCCGGCTAGTTTATTGAGCTCAGTTTCAGGAAGTGTCAACAGGTCCCAGTTATCAACCGGGGCGAGAGGATACATGGCGGAAGCCAGAACGTCGCCGGTATTATCCTCCATAACAACTACGGATACACGCTTTGTGTTCACACTATCATCGCCTTCCAACGCTTTTTGAATGGTCGTCTGCAAGGCCGCATCCAGTGAAAGCTGTACATCGCGATTTCTTCGTTTAAAATCCCGGACCTCCCGGCTGTTGATGCCGGCAAGTAACAAACTGGAAAGTGCCCCATAATCCCGGCGACTTACCGTCATTTCCGTGGACACTTGTGGAAGAAAGCGGCTTTCCCGGTATTTCGCAGCACTCACCACGAACTTGGCTGACGGTGTTGGAAAGCCCCGTAACGCGGCAGCGTGTTCGTATTCTGCAAAATACCCATTGCTTCCGCCATTAAATACGCCGGTATTTTCGTCACCCGTCCAAAAAAACATCTGGTCACCAAAAGGATAATATCGGTCTGCCCGTTTGTAGGCAAAAGCGGCGAGGCGATCTTTATCAAAGCCGAGAGCCAGCAAGGAATCCTGCTGTCCCGCCAAAAAATTTCGGTTACTGGTGGCGAGCAATTTGCCCTTACGATCAACGAGGTTTCCCGCCTGCAGGCGGTTCATCAAAACATTAATGCGCGGGTTATAACTAAACATCCTCGCTCCGCTCCTGTCTGCTACCAGCGCAGGTTCCACAACCCAACGATTGTTATTAACGATGTAGCGAGAAACATTGACGCCCAACAAAACAATGCCTGCACAAGCAGCGAGCAATGCGGGTAAAAGATTACCATCCTGGCGCCGCGTGATAAATTTCATTTGAGCGCTGCTTCCTTTCAGGTGACTTGCCGAAAGAAGAAAACCGGCTGCCAGCATATTGGTAAAGAGGGATGATCCGCCATAACTCATGAAAGGAAGCGCAACACCGGAAAGTGGCAACGCACCGGTTGATCCGCCCGCTATCAATAAAAACTGTACAAACCCTGCAATGCCGATTCCGGCACAGAGATAAAACAGGAAGGGCGCCCCTGTTTGCCTTCCGATTACAATTGAGCGATGCAGGTAAAGGAGGAATAAAATGAAAATACAGATGATACCGGCGAGACCAAATTCTTCCCCGAAGGAAGGTAAGATCATATCGGTATGCGCCTCAGGAATTGTTTTTGAAAACCCTTCGCCTGCACCCTGACCCATGAGGCCTCCACTGCTCATCGCCCAGATACCATTGGCCACCTGGTCGCCGCCAAACACCTCGTTGTTCCAGGCATCCTGCCAGATCGCCTTTCGGTCGACCAGCCTGCCGATGGGGCCGGGAAAAACTGAAGCCAGGCCCGGGATCTTATCGAGCAACATAAATCCACTTACGATCACCATCGACATGATGGTAGATTCACTCAACCGCTTTTTGCGGAGCAACATGTACAGCAACAAAATTCCAATGGTTGCCGCGGTACCGATCCAAACACTTTCCAGGATCCAGACGGAGAAAATATACAAGATGATGGACGCCGCCATTTCTTTAAAATCGCCGCGGGAAAAAGAAAATAAAATAATGAACGTAAAACAACAAACCATTGCCGGACCCAGGTCGCCAAGGATGAGGAATAAGAGAATCGTGACAACGATTGCCGCAAGGGCAAAAAAGAAAAATGAGAACCGCTTCGTCCAGGTAGTGTATTCGGAGATCATTTTTTCATTAGCGGCAAAAAAGCCGGCAAGAAAAATAAGGAGCAGGAATTTGACGATCTCACTCGGCTGAAATCCAAACAGATTCACTTTTACACCGCTGCCTTCGGGACCGGTTCCAAAGATCAAAGTTAGGGCGAGCAGACCGCTTGCTAACACTGCCCAGGGCCAACCATTGGCGGCATACCGGTTGCCCTTGAAAATGAAAAGGCGGAATAAGCCAGAATCGGGATTGAAACGGCGCAGGTTAAATAACATCAGTACACACATGGCAAGAAACCCTCCTCCCAGGTACATCACGGTACTCTTAGCGAGGAAACGGTCACGTAGCGGATCCTGTAAACTTAATAAGGTGATCAGCGAAAAACCCGTCAGCAACATGAGGATTGGAAGCAGCAATTGATCGGCAGTCGGAAACTTCAAACTCAGCATAAGGTGGAGCAACAGAAAGCCGCCAATAAATACGGCGAAGATGATCCAAAACCATTGAGTGGCTTCTTCAGGGGTACGAACAATAAAGGTTTTCTCTTTCTTAAACGTGTTGAAATCCTGGGTGGAGAAAAGCTTGATGGTATGCGGTGACTGGCTGAAGGTGAAGCTTGCATTCTTCGTTAATTTTTCAACTCCTTTTGAGCGGCCAAACTGGAAACCGGGTTGCAGGGGTAATACTTCAAAGGCTTGTTCGGGCGGTAGCCCTTCAAATGAAAAATTTCCCTGGCCATCCGTACGGGCATAGCCAACCCATGATTCAAGCAGGCGATTAGCTGCGGTGTCCGTTGCAAAGACTTTCCGGATTCCATTTTCAAACTCGGTCACTTTGTTTTCGCTACCCGTGATCTCAGATATCATACTGTCACGTGGCATGACCATACGCAACCGCACCAGTACCCCACTTACGCCCGTTTCATTGTTCTTTACCGTACCGGAAATTTTGTAAGATCCCATACCTGCGGATAGTGTC
>JAURWD010000110.1 GCA_030655145.1 Ferruginibacter sp. | reverse complement strand
ACATCAATGGTTATTCTGCCCCGGAATTGTCTAAATGGAAAGAATTCCTTGATAAATTAAAATATCCTTCCGGGAAGGTCACCATCGGACTGATTGGTAAATACATTGAACTGCAGGATGCCTATAAGTCGATCCTTGAATCATTTGTACACGCCGGTGCGCTCAATGAGTGCAAGGTTCAGATCCAGAATGTGCATAGTGAATTCATCACCGACGAAAATGTTGCTGAAAAGTTAGGTAGCCTGGATGGATTGCTTGTTGCGCCCGGTTTTGGTACCAGGGGAGTGGAGGGTAAGATCATAGCCGTACAATATGCACGTGAAAATAATTTGCCTTTCTTCGGTATCTGCCTGGGAATGCAAATGGCCGCCATAGAATTCGCGAGAAATGTGCTCGACCTCAAACATGCGCATTCAACTGAAATGGATGTAAATACACCGGACCCGGTGATCGCCCTGATGGAAGAGCAAAAAAGTGTAACCACGAAAGGTGGAACCATGCGGCTTGGCTCTTATCCTTGCGAGATCAAAGGAGGCACACTGGCTCATTCTATTTATGGAAAAGACTCTATCAGCGAACGCCATCGCCACCGCTGGGAATTTAATAATGCCTACCTCGATCGTTTCGAACAAGCGGGTATGGTTGCAAGCGGCAAGAATCCTGCGACGGGTTTAGTGGAAATCATCGAGCTGCAAAATCATCCGTTCTTTTTTGGTGTTCAATATCATCCTGAATTAAAGAGCACGGTGGAAAGTCCGCAACCCATTTTTGTTCAGTTCATCAAAGCGGCGAAAGAGTTTGCAGATCGCAAGATTTCGGTTAAAAATCCTTTGCTGCAAAGCGAGATGATCTAGACCTTCAAAATTACACTTTATAAAAATGGCCGTCAGTTTACTGGCGGCCATTATATTTTTCATGGAAACTCTGCGCTAGTTTTCTTGCTTGGACAAGACTTCCTTTTTCATCCTTTCCCAAAATCCATCAAAGGTCTGGTGGTTCTCTTCTTTCCAGCGTTTGCTAAAGGCACGAATTTTTTCGGTCCGATCTTCTTTCGTTAAACTGAAAAAGGCCCTGATCGCTTCACTATCGTTTTCCTGCGCCAGCGAGTTGTACAGCTCTTTCAATTCCTGCTCTTTCCGCATATTACTATTAGCGATCTCTTTCTCCATGGTTTCCCGCAGGAAAACTTTTTCATCATAGGTGCCAGCCGGCAACAATGTCTTTGCAATCACGGGCATCAACTCAATCAACAGCAGGATGATCACCAGCAAATAATACCTGTATTGAAGGGCCGTGTTGTTTTTGATCAGGTTGTTCAGCGCCTCAATTTGGGTGAGGAAGCCATCATTGAAATAAGTTGTAAACGTTTGTTCCTCTTTTGTAATGTTTTCCTGTATGCTCCTTAGCTCGGTATCGATGCTGTTTATCCTTGGAGCATTAGAGTTTAACAGCGCTTTGTAATCCTGGTCCAGCTTTTCATATTCGTTGCGCTTTGCGATGGCAATATCCTTGATACCGACTTTGCCGGTTCCGCCGCTACCGTCTGTTTCTGCTAAGAAGTTATTGCGGGCTGCGATCACATCCGCATATTTCGCGTCATTTCCTTTTAGCAGTGATTCCTTCTCGGCTGTTAATTCCAGTTTTCGATTTTTATACAACGAATCAAGCTCCTGCCGTTTCTGCATCTTCTTCTTTTCATTGTCGAAAGAGGTCTGCAGCGTGATCTCCTTTTTAAACATGTAGAGCAACGCCGGCTGCGCCATGAAGACGCCGATGGTGATGGCCAGCAGGCCACGAAAAACCAGCGGCAGGAATTTGTTTTTGTTGTACTTATTGATGCCCTTGATGAGTGCCCGATCGATGGTTAAAATGATAAAACCCATAAAGAAGCCGAGCGGTACAGCCAGCCAGGCATTGGGCGTAACAGTTGTAAAAAAGTATGTCCAGGCCAAAGTCGCAAAAGCCCAGGTTGCAAGCACCGTCATGCCAACGATGCGATAGCGGTTCCGGTCTACAACGGCATCGGCAAGTAATTCTTTCTCAGCAGTCGACAACCACCAAAGCAGTTCTGTGAATTGCGAAGGCGTGTAAGTTTCCCTTTGCGACAAGGGAATGTTCTTTTCCATAATCATGATATTAGGTGGTAGTTAGATTGGATCGATCGCTGAGTTGAAGTGCGGTTGAAGTGATGCAAAATACAAATTGGAACCAAGTTTGAACGATAGGAGTGGGGAATTATTTTCTGTGGGCGGCACATTAACTTTTCTTTAAATATCCCCATTAAACGCTCATTTAACAAACGGGTCTATTCACTTATCTTTGCGTCCTTTTAAAAAGACGCTTCATTAAACAAAAAAGTATGAAAAAAATTATAGCTGGTTTGGCAATTTTGATCGGTTCGACAGGCATTGTAGCAGCACAACCGCAGGGTATGGGTAAAAATGATCCTGAAGCAAAAAAGGTATTGGATGCTGTGAGTGCAAAATTCAAAACTTTTAAATCTGTACAGTCTGACTTTTCACTTTCAATAGAAAATAATGCCGGCAAAAATTTAGGCACAAAGGTGGGAAAGGTGTTTATGAAAGGTACCCGCTACCGCGTGACAATTCCAGGCCAGGAGATATTTTGTGATGGCAGCAACATTTCAACCTATGATAAATCTGCCAATGAGTTGACGATCACCAAGATCGATCCTTCCGCAAATGCGATCACGCCCCAAAAAGTATTTACGAACTTCTACGACAAAGACTTTTTATATAAGTTGAATGGAGATGTAAAACAAGGCGGTAAAGCAGTCCAGGAAATTGAATTGACGCCGTTGGATAAAACGAAGCCATTTTTTAAAGTGCTCGTTTATGTAGATAAGAAAACCAACACCATCACCAGCACAAGAGTGTTTGAAAAAGCTGGCAACAAGTACACATATTCAGTGGCGAAAATGAATACGACCGTGCCGGTAAATGATGCACAGTTCGTGTTCGACGCTAAAAAATATCCCGGTGTTGAGATCATTGATCTCCGCTAAGTCCCGGTAAATTTCCTCCGTGAAAAAAATACCTGTTTGGCACGTATACGTGTGAGACAGGTATTTTTATTTTAATGATTTTGTAAAAGGGCAAATGAGCCCGGGCGGCTAGGAGTTAGTTTTCCTCATCTCCAACGGTCGTTCCCCAGCGGTAGGTTTGAATCTTCAACCCTGCCAGGTCCAGCACTCGATC
>JAURWD010000102.1 GCA_030655145.1 Ferruginibacter sp. | reverse complement strand
TCTTCATATATTTTATGGCAGCTATTTTTAAGCAGGGAGTTTCACTACAAACCGAACAAGACTTAACGATCTAATTATGCCCATCATTATCAATTTGGACGTTATGCTCGCAAAGCGAAAAATGAAATCAAATGAGCTGGCGGAAATGCTTGGCCTGACAACCGCCAATTTATCGATCCTCAAAACAGGTAAGGCCAAAGCGATCAAACTCGCGACGCTCGAAAACATTTGTCGCATTTTGGATTGCCAGCCTGCCGATATCCTGGAGTACCGCAAAGACTAGCACTTACACTTTTTACTCAAACTATTTTCAACCATAAACTGGCTGAGCAGGCCGTGGCATGTTTAAATTTTAGCAACCATGAATACTTTAAAAATTTCAAATCTCTGTAAAACCTATACGAATGGCGTGAAGGCATTGGATGATGTGTCGCTGGAAATACAGAATGGGCTTTTTGGGCTTCTAGGGCCAAATGGTGCAGGAAAATCTTCATTGATGCGCACGATCGCGGCATTACAGCAACCAGACGCGGGTACGGTGTTGTTCAACGGTGTTGACATTGTAAAAGATCCAACTTACATCCGCAAGCAAATAGGCTACCTCCCACAAGACTTTGGTGTGTATCCTAAGATTAGTGCGATCGACCTGTTGAACCATCTCGCAATTTTAAAAGGGTTGAGCAATAAACAGGCAAGGGCTAAACAGGTTGAAGCATTGCTGGATCAAACAAATTTGCTTGCTCATCGAAATAAGGCGGTGAGTTCCTTCTCAGGCGGCATGCGGCAGCGTTTCGGAATTGCCCAGGCGTTGTTGGGTGATCCTAAAATTGTAATTGCAGACGAGCCAACTGCTGGCCTGGATCCTGAAGAGCGTAACCGATTTCACAACCTCCTGAGTGAAATAGGTGAGCAAGTTATCGTCGTTCTCTCAACGCACATAGTCGAAGACGTTAGTAACCTATGTACCCAAATGGCGGTAATGAATAGTGGAAGGCTGCTGGTTCATGGCGAACCGCAACAGTTCACCAGCGAACTACAGGGTGCGACCTGGGAAAAAATTGTTTGTAAAGAATCTCTTGATGCATACACACACCTCGATGTTATTTCCCAACGACTGTATGCAGGCCGGGTAAAAATTCATGTGAAAAGCCTGGTTGCACCCGGTGAGGATTTCCAGCTGGTAACGCCGGACCTGGAAGATGTTTATTTCAATGTGCTGGCAATGAATTCACCGAAAAATCAAGCTGTATGTTCTGGCAACTAACCCGGTTTGAGATCAGCTTCTTGTTGAAAAAGCCAATCACTTGGATCGCCATCGTAGCTTTCCTCTTAATGGGCTTCGCTTTGGGCAGCATTCGTAACCTGCCGTTTGCAGGCATTTATCGCAATGCACCATATCTCATTGCATACTTTACGGGAGTGGTAGCGCTGGGAACAATTTTTACGATCACTATCAGTGCAGCGCAAAGTTTTTTGAAAGATCATGCCGCCAACTTTGAGTCGATATTGTTTACTACTCCTGTTAAAAAAAGCCAGTACCTCGGCGCGCAGGTTAGTGCAGTTTTCCTGGTAGTAATTTTTTCCTTTTCGTTTGCAATCATTGGTTTAATAATCGGTCAATATATGCCCGGGCTTCCAGCAGCAGAATTGAATGAGTTTCGATTTAGTTATTACCTGTGGCCCTTCCTGGTGTTGGTTATTCCCAACATCATTTTTTGTATTGCAGTCACGGGATCGATCGCCTTACTCACGAGGTCTGCCGTCAGCGTGTACACCGGTGGACTACTAATCTACGTATGCTATATTGCCGGTTCCATTATTTCAAACTCTCCGCTGATCGCTACGGCCTCTCCCGCGACACCTGAAGCTATGTCGCTGGTTGCAAAGCTGGATCCATTTGGTCTTGCTGCATTTTTTGAACAGACGCGTTACTGGAGTATTCTCGAGCGCAACCAACAGGTGATCAAATTGCAGGATGAAATGCTTTTGAATCGCGTCTTGTACTTGTTCATCAGTGTGGGAATCATGGCATTTACTTATTTGAAATTTTCTTTCCGAAAATCAAAACGCTTTGGTAAGTCAGAAGACGCACTTTTAGCAAAACACGCTTCGATTGAGCAATACACGCCATTAATACCGGATCTCAACCCTGTGTCATGGTGTCTGCAGTCGGCCTGGTCCCTTTCCAGGATCGATGTTAAACTCATTGTCAGTGGTATTCCATTCGTGATCATCATGATCCTATTGACAGCCTTGTTACTAGTCGATCTGTCAAGTGAAATAGATGCAGGGGTGCGCAACGCCGCCAGGTATGCGGACACTCCCTTGATGGTAACCGGGATCTTATCAAATATTCCACTGATCGGTCCTTTCGTGCTTCTTTTCTATTCCAATGAATTGTTTTGGAAAATGCAAACCAGTGGGATGACTGGGATCGCTACCACTAACCCGGTGCCTGATGCTATTTTTTATTTAAGCAAAATTTTAGTGCTCGCTATCATCAGTGTATTCATGACCTGCTGGTCAATCTGTATTGGATTGGTGTTGCAGATCGCCTATGACTTTCCTGTAATTGAAATTGGCGTTTATGCGTCTTTGTTATACTATGTTTTTTTGCCCCTATTGATGCTGAGTATGTTGTTGGTCTTTGTGCAAAACCTGTCAACTAACAAGTACCTGGCCCTGGTAGTAAGTGCCATTGTCACCCTCGTATTTAACAGCGGTTTTGGTACAACACTTGGAATAGTACATCCATTACTTCGTTTTGCCGACATGCCCACGATCCCATATCATCACCTGAATGGACTCGGAGAATATCGTACGGCATTTTCGTGGCAGATGATCAACGAAATTTCCCTCGTTATTGTCCTGGCAGCCATCACCATATACACCTGGAACCGAAACTATGAGCGGTCTTTCCTCCAGCGACTCAAGAGTAACAAAATGGTCACACAATTTGTGGTCCCAGCGTTGGCACTTGGAATTTTTATCATAACAAGTGGTTTTATTTACTACGAAACCAGCATAAAAAATCCAGTACAAAGCAGCGACGAAAAATTTAACTGGCGCGAGAAATATGAACGCAGTTTTAAAAAATACGCAGGGCTTCCTCAGCCTTCTGTTACGCTTGTTCAAGCATCCGTCGACTTATTCCCCGGAGAACATCTTTACAAGGTTTCCGGGGCATACACCATGTTGAATAAAACAAAGTTCCCGATCGATAGCCTGTTGTTATATTTCGATCCAAATATCCACCTCGAAAAAATGTCCGTGCCCGGGGCCAGAATGGTACTCGAAGATCAGCAGTATCATCACCAGCTGTATGTACTAACTAATGCATTGCAGCCGGGGGATTCCATAAAAGTCAAGTACGATTTTAGTTCGTCCTGGTCGCCCTTTACCAAACACACTCCTTTTAATTCGATCATCGCTAATGGTTCCTTCATTCGAATGAGCCGATATTTTCCGCAGCCTGGTTACCAGGAAAGCAATGAGATCGATCTTCCTGCGGAAAGAAAAAGAAGGGGACTACCAATTGCTCCCGCGTTAAGAGGGGTTACAGCATCTGAAAAAGATCCATCAAATTTTATTGACCTGGATATGGTTGTCTCCACAGACTCAGGTCAAACAGCAATAGGCAGCGGTGAACTGGTTCAAAGTTGGACGGCAAAGGGCAGAAATTATTTTCATTACAAAACAGGAGCTGCGATCCCGTTTCGATTTGCTTTTTCCAGCGCGAGGTACTCAGTAAAAAAGGTGAAGTACAAGGGAATTTCTATTGAAGTCTTTTACGCCGCCGCACATCATCAAAATGTAGATCGACTTCTAAAGAATGCGCAACAAACTTTAGATTATGCCAGCTCCAATTTCGGTTCATATTCATTTAAGACGATCCGCTTTGCTGAAATCTCAGACTTTGCTACCGGCTTCGCGGCGACGGCTTATCCTTCGGTTATTTATATGAAGGAGGACATGGGTTTTAATGCGGATCTTCGGAAGCATGATGAGCACGATGTCATTAATCAGCTTGCCGGCCATGAACTTTCACATCTTTGGTGGGGAAGTGCGCAGCTAAGTCCTGATCAGCGCGAAGGCTACGGCCTAATGACAGAAACCCTGGCGCAATACACCGAACTTATGTTGTACCGGAAGGCGCATGGACCAAGCCGTGCTATCGAGATAGCAAAAGTTCATCTTGACCTGTATCTCGCAGCGCGGGGATACCAGGCTGAGTTGCCGCTTTATCGAGCTGACTTTGAAAGTCCGCACCTCATTTATAACAAGGGAATGGTAGTAATGCACCAATTAGAACAATTGCTTGGCGAACCCGTTGTTAACAAGGCCTTGGCTTACTTTTTCAACCAGCATAAATTTCCAAATACACCCCCCACATCACCAGATTTACTCAATGCTTTCTACCGGTTTAGTCCGCCTGCGCTTTACGGTAAAATTGATGAATTGTTTAAGCGGGTGATCACCTTCCAGAGCAAATTAAGCTCAGCTGTTTTGAAATCAGGTGATAAAGGGAAAGTGACGCTAACTTTTAGTGGTGAACTCCGCAAATTTGAGCTGACTGAAGATGGGCGAAAACTGGAAATAGCAGCAGACAGTGTGGTGGACATTGGCATAACCATGCGGTCCGGGAAGATGGAGTTTGTTACGGTTGCAGTAAAGGACAATCGGTTTGCTGGAACGATCAACCTGGCAAGTAAGCCAGTTTCAATTTCTCTTGATCCGCTACTCAAAAACCTGGATGATTTTCCCAACGACAATGTCAAATTATTTCCTGGTAACTAGCGTACCTGGCGGCTTACTGGCATGAATTTGTTGCAGGATAACTGATCACACTCAATCAATCACCCATGTCACAAATTTTAGATTATTCGAAAGAAGGATTTATCATCCCGCTTGAACGTGGAAACATCAAAACCTATGCATCCGTCAATGTTGAAATGTACTATGATGATGGACAATTGGAGCCAACGGGGAAGTATTTTATTTACCTACTCCACCCGGCACTCGGAAGTTGTTATTTTAATATTGAGCAGGAAGTCGGCACTGCGAGTTGGGTTTCAAAAGGTGCTCCTCCTGGTTTAGAAAATGATATGATCCAGGAAGTTGGAACCGCCATTAATTTTAGCAGGCAGCAACGAAGCCTTAGCTCGAAACACAAAGATTAACGACTAAGCCTTTCAAGGTTAGTCTCCCGTTTCGTAGTCAGCGGCATCCACAGGCTTCGATTGAGGCGAACCCTGCTCTCGCAGGAAGACGGAAAAAAGCACAATGCAGAACACAGACAAAAATTCGCTTTGCCAATTTTGAAAAGATTCGAACCAGAACCGCGAATCAAAAAGGTATTGACCAGCCGTTTCCGCAGGTAAATGTTTGGAAAGAAGTTCTTCATTCTCATCTTTGAGACTGCCATAGAAATGCAAGGCAATCGAAAACAGGAACAAGATCAGGAAGGCTATACTTAACGAGTGTTTGTAGATCGCCAGGGCCAGCCCTCCTTTTTTAACCGGCCAGGGTGCGCCTTTCCTTTGAGGCGAAGGTTCGGCATCCACAGGTGCTGGTTCATCTACTTCCTTTGATTCGGAAGAACCTTTCTGGCGGAGAAATATCGTGAATAAAACAAAGAGCGACATCTGTAAAAATTCGCTTTCCCAATTTTCAAAGGTAGCCTGCACAAAATGCCCGCTTTTTAAATATGCGGGCATACTGATTTTCGATTGACCATCCTCCGAGCGGTGCTTGTTGTATTCATGAAAGCCGGTAATGGATTGGCCAACCAGGGAGATCAAAAAGAGCAATCCAAAAACAATTGATAAACTATTATTCTTGCAAAAATTTTTCATCGTAATAGCGCGTTAGCCTGTTTCCACGTGATTGCCTTAAGGCTACTCAAAAGAATTACTGCAAGCTGAAGCGGCACCTTAATCTGGCCGCAGTTAGGCGATACCGTTAGTGGTGCGTCGTAACATTGCTCTCTCTTTTGTAAGAGTCACTTTCCTGGTTATTTCCCTTACCGCGTAGACCAAGTAAACCTAACAAACCCAGCAATCCGAGCCAGCCCCAATTACCGCCACCGGTATCGTCATTGTCTTTATAGTTCTCGGTAGTGTCAGTGCTTGTCGCCATCTTTTGTGCAGAGGTGTCCGCTTGAGTTGGGTTGCTGACACTGCCTGTTTCTGTAACATAACCACCAGGGGAGTTTGCGGCAGCCTTACCGGAAGTGTCATCCAGGCCAGGCGTGCTCGGACTGGTAGCCGTACCTTGTCGAATACTGTCGGCCCCGTTTGCATTTTGTGCCGAGGCAACGTTACCAATATTAACGGCAACTAGTCCTAGCAAGGTGCATGAAATTGTCAGGCATTTGAACTTATTCATATTGATTGGTTGTTTCTATAATGTCAATAAATACCATACCGCTGGTGATGTTTCGAAAAGCAATCTTTTCAAAATGTACAGGTGCAGAATCAGGGTAAATTTTTACACAGTGCAGGCATTTTACCGGTCAGCAGACTGGTCTTCGAAGCCTTCAAATGCTCCCGATTCACCAGGCGACGAGGCTTCATTTAATCCTTCTTCCTTACTTGATTTTTCCTCTTCTTTGCTGTGCGCTGCAGTAGGCCCGGTTTGTTTAGGATCCTGTGGGCGTAATGCCTCGCCTGTATCAGCAGGCTGCGGATGTTGAAAGACTTCTTTACGTGTAAAAACCTCGCTCTGCGGCAAGTCTTTGGCGTCTATGTCATTTTCCTTGATTTCCTTTTCCATGGTCAAATGTTTCTTTTTATGACCGCAAATTCATGCCACAATCAATGATTGTCTTTTCCGTCACCAACGGGATTTTATAAAGAGTAGCCGGCTACCAGCTGGCACAATTTTGTTGAAGTTCTTTTAAATAATCAACTGAATTTTTATGAATAGGGACGGAGCGTGCACGAGCATTTGGCAGACACATAACAACGAAGCTCTAATATCCGGCAGACCACAGGCTGGTATTGTTTACGATGTAATTGTTGTTGGAGCCGGTATTACCGGAGTTACTACCGCCTTGCTTTTGCAGCACGCCGGCAAATCCTGTATTCTCGTCGACGCTGCAAATGCAGGTTTTGGAACTACCGGCGGCACCACAGCGCACTTAAATACATTTTACGATACTTCTTACCAAATGATGATCGACAATTTTGGAGAGGAGAGCGCCCGATTGATTGCCCAGGGTGCGAGGTCAGCTATCGGACTGATCAAGAGCAATATTTCAACGTATAACATCGAGTGTGACTTCGAGGAAAAAGACGGCTATCTTTTTTCGTTAACAGAAAAACAAAATGAGGAGTTGGACGAAATTGTTTCGGCTGCCTCCAAATTGGAAGTAGCAATCGAATTTTCTACAAAGAATCCTTTTCCAATACCTCACTTGAAGGTTGCCCGTGTTCCCGGACAGGCACAGTTTCATCCGCTAAAATATTTAACCGGCCTGCTCCTGGCATTCCAGGAAGCTGGCGGCACCCTGGTCGAAAATTGTCGCGTCACCGGTATTAAAGAAGGAGAGGTGTTGGAGGTTCAAAGTTCCCTGGGCGTCATTCGTGCAAGGAATTCGATTTACGCAACACACATTCCGCCGGGTGTGAATGTGCTGCACTTCCGCAATGCACCTTACCGAAGTTATGTGCTCGGGGTAAAGTTGAAGGATGATGAATACCCGGCCGCCCTCGGATATGACATGGACGATCCTTATCATTATTATCGTACCCAGGAGATCGAGGGACAGCGGTACCTGATCGCCGGGGGCGAAGATCACAAAACCGGGCATGAGGAGAATACGGAAGAAAGTTTCCGTCGGCTTGAAAGTTATGTACGAACCTATTTCCGGGTTGAGGAAATCAGTTTTCGCTGGTCGTCTCAATACTATGAACCTACAGACGGCTTGCCTTACATTGGTATCCTTCCCGGCCACGGAAGTAATGTGTATGTCGCCACCGGCTTTAGCGGCAATGGAATGATCTATGGAACCCTTGCCGGACTTATTCTGTCAAACCTGTTGGTCAATGGTAAAAGCATTTATGAAAAATTGCTCAGCCCGGGCCGCATTAAACCGATGGCGGGATTTAGCAATTTTGTAAAAGAAGGGGCAGATGTAGTCAAGCATTTAGTGAAGTCCGTTTTTCCTGCGGAGCAACTACATGAGCTGTCTGCTCTTGCAAATGGCGAAGCGCAGGTGGTAAAGTTTGAAGGAAACATTATGGGACTTTATAAAGATGACTCCGGGGAATTACATGCGGTTAACTCTTCCTGTCCACATATAAAATGTTCAGTGGGTTGGAACAATGCTGAAAAATCATGGGACTGTCCTTGCCATGGTTCGCGTTTTTCATTCGATGGTAAATTATTGACCGCACCCGCTGTTACGGACTTGCAAAAGGTAGACCTCACCGAACCCAAGACAGGTAACTAAATAAATGCCATAGCACATACCTCTGCACGTCTTCTGCACTTTTTCCTGTACCAGCTTCAGTGAGCCTTATTAAAACATGGTACAATATTTTCTTTTCTAACATAAACACGGCGACGCCATTGTCGACGGTGATTAGCATTTGCAAAATCTCCCCGCTCAAACATCTGGGAGAAAGCCCGATTTACACACCAATAAATTACAACAGTTATGAAAGCGATCTGGACCGGTTCCATTGGCTTTGGACTCGTAAACATTCCCATCAAATTATTTACAGCAACTGAAAGCAGCAGTCTTGATTTTGATATGCTTGACAAAAAAGATTTGTCGAACATTCGTTTCAAGCGGGTGAATGAAACAACGCAGAAGGAGGTTGAGTATGCAAATATTGTGAAAGGGTACATGTTGAATGGGAAGTACGTAGTATTAGATGACGCGGACTTTAAGAAAGCGTCACCTGAAAAGTCATCTCATATCGAGATCATGCAGTTTGTAAAAGAGTCAGAGATCGGCAGTATGTATTTTGAAAGTCCGTATTACGTGGCGCCGGAAAAGAATGGTACGCGGGCCTATGTGTTGCTCCGCGAAGCACTTGCTAAAGCCGGCAAAGTTGGGTTGGGAACTTTTGTGATGCGCTCCAAAGAGCATGTGTGTATGATCATGGCGATGGGCGATGCATTGGTGTTAAATCGGTTGCGGTTCCCGCAGGAAATACGAAAAACAACTGAGCTGGAATTGCCGTCGACGAAGAGTAAGCCCGAAGAAATAAAGATGGCTGTTTCGTTGATAGACCAGTTAACAAAACCATTCAATCCGAAATTGTTCAAAGACGAATATTCTGAAAAATTACTGAAGGTGATCCAGGCGAAAGCCAAAGGAAAGGCCGTGCCATTCAAGCCGTTGAAAGTGGTGCATTCCAAATCGAAAGATCTAATGGAACAGTTGCAGGCGAGCCTCTCTGCTTCTAAACGCAAAGCATCATGAGTAAGCTGGACCTGTATCATAAGAAGCGGGATTTTAAAGTCACCAGTGAGCCAAAGGGTACAATTACAAAATCAAGCGATTTTAGTTTCGTCGTGCAAAAGCACGCTGCCACCCGGTTGCACTACGATTTGCGCCTGCAACTAGATGGAGTGTTGAAAAGTTGGGCCGTTCCGAAAGGCCCGTCGGAAGAGCCGGGCGAAAAGCGCCTGGCGGTGATGACCGAAGACCACCCGGTTGAATACTTAACATTTAAGGGCAAAATTCCGGAAGGGAATTACGGCGCCGGTAAAATGGAGATCTGGGACAAAGGCACCTTTGTGCCCATCAACCAGGAAGCTATCCCCATCACCGAAAAAGAAGCGCTGGCAAATCTTAAAAACGGGGAGCTCAAATTCGAGCTCGCTGGAAAAAAATTAAAGGGTAGTTATGTATTGGTCCGACTAAAGGATGAAAAGAACTGGTTGCTCATCAGGCATAAACCAAAAGCGACCGCAGCTACGCCAGCGAAAAAAGTCGCAGTGAAAAAGCTGGTTTCGCCCACGCATGTTGCGGCGACCAGAACTGGTGGGCGCGCCAAAATAACTGGCTACATTAAACCAATGCTTGCTCATGTAAGTGAGAAAGCTTTTAGTGATCCGGACTGGGTTTTTGAATTGAAATGGGATGGCTACCGGGCAATCGCTGAGATCAATGATGGGGTAAAATTCTATTCCCGGAACGGGTTAGATTTCCGCGAAAGATTCCCAGCACTTTTCACTGCTTTTCAAAAGATAAAACACCCTTGTATAATCGATGGGGAAGTGGTATTTCTGAACGAATCTGGAAATGCAAATTTTCAGCAACTGCAACATTATGATGAGTCCATTAAAGGCAACCTCATCTTCCAGGCATTTGACCTTCTGTCACTTGACAATACCGATATCAAGCACCTGGAATTGCTGGAGCGAAAATCGTTGCTAAAGAAATTGTTGGGCAGCAACAAACTGATCCGGTTTACCCCGCATATTAAAGAAACCGGGGAGCAGTTTTTTACCGGAGCCAGCAAATTGGGACTTGAAGGCGTTATGGCTAAAAAAGCCGACAGCACCTATGTAACAGGAGTGCGTACACGCTCATGGCTTAAAATAAAAAACATGCTCACCGAGGATGTTTACATTGCTGGCTTCACAGCGCCCCGCGGTTCCCGCAACAAGTTTGGCGCATTGATCCTGGCGACAAAACACAAAACCGGGTGGCAGTATGCCGGGCATGTTGGTACCGGTTTCAACACAAAAAGCCTTCATGAAATTCATGACTTGCTTATGCCCCTGGTAACCAAGGAAAATCCCTTCGGGAAAAAAATACCAGTCAATGATACCCCAACCTGGGTGCGGCCTGAAATGATCGCCGAGATCAGCTTTACCGAAATTACCAAGGATGGTATTTTTCGCCATCCCTCTTTTCAACGAATTCGTGATGATAAAATGAAAGCGCCAATTACAAAAAAGACGGCCGCGTCTACCGGCACTAAAGTGAATGAAACGATCAAGGCTGGAACGGTGAATGTCCCGGTAACAAACACCCAGAAAATTTTCTGGCCGAACGAGGGTTACACTAAGGGCGACCTCATACAGTATTACAAACAGGTTGCGCCGTATATTTTGCCCTATCTCAAAGACCGTCCACTGTCTTTGAAACGAAATCCGAATGGTATCCAGGATGCAGGGTTTTATCATAAGGATGCGGGCGAAAATGCGCCTGGCTTTGTAAAGGTGTTTCCTTACCAGAATGAAAAGAAAGTAATAGACTATATCGTTTGTAATAACCTGGCCACGCTGTTGTACCTCGTTAATCTTGGGTGCATAGAATTTAATCCCTGGAATAACCGGGTACAGCATGTTGATAATCCAGATTGGTTACTAATTGATCTCGATCCTTCGCAAAAAAATGGATTCGACCAGGTCATAGCAGTTGCGCAGGTAGCAAAGGAGCTAATGGATAAAGCGAAACTAAAGGGATACTGTAAAACTTCCGGTGCCTCCGGCTTGCATATTTATCTTCCTCTTGGAGCAAACTATAATTACGAAGTAGTAAAAAATTTCGCGGAAATTTTTATGAGCCTTATACACGAAAGGCTGCCGGAGTTTACCTCGATGGAACGGTCGCTGGCGAAGCGGGGCGATAATATCTATCTCGATTATTTACAGAACCGCACAAGTCAAACCCTGGCTTCAGCTTACAGCGTACGGCCCGTGGAAGGAGCTACTGTATCTACGCCACTCGAATGGGCGGAGGTAAAAAAAGGACTAGATCCCAGGAAGTTTGACATGAAAAATATTTTTAACCGGCTGGAACAAAAAGGAGATCTGTTCAAACAAGTACTTAAAGAAAAAAATAACCTCAACCAGGCGCTCAAATTATTAAATGTGTAGGGAAACGCACACCGCTTAATTTCTTTTAATCAATTTTCATCAAAATATCACATCATGAAAAAGCTATTATTTTCAATATTGTTCAGCTCCTTTTTTGTCATCGGCGCGACTGCTCAAACAAAGGACATAACCGGCACCGTTACCAATGAAAAGAACGAAGGTATCACCGGCGCTTCTGTAAAAGTGAAGACAACGTCGCAGTCGGCTTTTACCGACGACAATGGCACCTTCAGTCTGCCGGGTGTACCCGACACTGCAATACTGGTTATTTCCGCCAAGGGCTACCAGGAACAAGAAGTATCGGTCCAGGACAAGGCCACCCTTACAATAATTTTGGCAAAGGCCGCCTCAGCTTTGAACCCTGCCGATCGACGGAAACGCAAGTAAGCAATTTCGTAGGACGAATAGACGCTCCTCACTTCCACTCAAAATTCTCAGCAAAATCGAAAGCTGTCTCACAATGAGCCTGCCCCGGGTTTTTGTCCCGGAAATTGAGGATTTATTTGGGCTTTTCACACTTTGACAACGGAGCGATTCCTGCGGATTTTTAATAAGCTGCGGAGCTTTACGTTCGTCCTTCTATCATTGGAATGTATTTTGTAATTCAACTATACCGAGGATAGAACAATCTCACTTTCATACATTAACAAACTGTTTAAATCAATATTATGAACGCACCGACCCCACCATACTTAAAGTCGCTGGTAGAATGTCACAACAAAATGCTCGCTGATGGGTATGTCGAAAATTTTAAAGTTGAAGACAATATGCTCAAATGCATTGACTGTGACAAGACGTATAGCCCATCCGATATTACCATCAAGAACTTTTTCAGGTTTGAAGGCAGTTCTGATCCCGAGGACAATAGCATCATGTATGTCATTGAGACAATTGATGGCAAAAAAGGCACCATTGTTGACGCCTACGGCGCTTATTCCGACGCGGATACCAGCCAGTTTATGGTTGAAGTAGAAAAAATCTCTAAGAAAATTCCACACTCCTAGGAGCATGGAACACATAAAAAAAGACTGGCAATGGCCAGTCTTTTTTTATGTCGATCTCGTTGTATTCCGCAGGATTATCCCCCGTTAAATTCGCTGTGTAATTTCATTTTATTATACAAAGTTTTTCGGTCAACGTTTAAAAGTTTAGCAGCTTTACTTTTATTGAAATTCGATTTTTTGAGCGCCTCTACAATCATTTCATATTCCGCATCAATGCCTACTGTCTTGAGGGTGTATTTTGAATTTTTTGAAGCTTCCCGGTGCACATAATTGACATGCCCGGTGGCTCTTTCCTGGTGATTTTCTGAATATGCGCCCTCACTATGTCCATTATTTTCCCCGGTCCGCCGGCCGTAACCAGTGTGTTCGGGATGTGATTCAGCCCGGTTGTTATTTACCAGTTCGAAGGGTAAGGTACTTATGTCGATTGCAGCACCATTGGCCAATAAGGCAGCTCTCTTCACGATATTTTTTAATTCCCTTAGGTTCCCTGGCCAGGGATAATCGAGAAATATTTTCTCTACCTCCGGTAAAAATTCCTTGACCTGCTTATCCAGTTCTACATTGCTCTGCTCCAGGAAAAAATGCGCAAAAGTAAGGATGTCATTCTTACGTTCCCTCAAAGGCGGCACGTTGATGCTGAACTCGTTAAACCTGTAATAAAGATCTTCGCGGAAACGTCCTTTTTTCGCTGCATCGGCAAGGCGATCATTACTGGCAACAATGATGCGTATGTCGAGGTCGATATCTACATTACCGCCCACCCGGCGAAGCTTGCGCTCCTGTACCACCCGCAATAATGAAGCCTGGCTGTCGTAAGACAGGTTGCTTATCTCATCCAGGAATACAGTGCCGCCATTGGCCAGTTCCATGCTGCCAATTTTTTGATTGGACGCACCAGTGAATGAACCTTTCTCATGGCCAAACAGTTCACTCGCTGCAAGTTCGTTTGATAAAGCGCCACAGTCAATGGCTATAAACGGCTCATTTTTTCTTTTGCTTCTAGCATGGATCTCCTGGGCGATCGCTTCTTTTCCACTTCCACTTTCGCCGGAAATGATGACGCTGTAATTCGTAGGCGCAACCAGGTCCATTTGTTCAAGAATTTGTTTGAACTGGTGACTCTCACCGAAAATGTATTTAGTGTTATTTATTTTTCGTTTATAGATCGGTAGAATGGGGGCCTCATCAGGCTGTAAAGGAGTATTGATGTCGGATTGGTGACTGGCAGCTTCTATTGCTTTGTGTATGGTAGCAAGGATCTCTGCTGGTAACAATGGTTTCGTTACATAGTCATAAGCACCTTGTTTCATTACTTCCACCGCGGTTTTGATATCGCTGTAACCGGTGATGATAATAACTGGTAAGTGAGGATGCAGGGACTTTATCTTTATCAGTAGTTCCTTCCCATCAGTATCCCCAAGTCGAAAGTCACTAATTACTATATCAGGTTGTGTTTTTTCTAATTCTTCAAGTCCTTTCTTGCCGGAGACGGCACATGTCACATCTAATTGATACTTGGAGAAATACCGGTCAAGCATCCCGCACATATCGAGGTCATCATCTATTATCAGGATTTTTTTGTTCATAGCAAACCGTTCCTTTTATGCTGATAGATTGGATTAGCCGCCCTTTGACCAGATTCTCCGCATGTTACCCACCGGAATCCGCAGCAAGTCGCGGTATTTCGCAATTGTCCGCCTGGCGATCTTAATACCTCTCTCACTCAAAATTTTAGCCAGTTGTTGGTCATTGTATGGATTTTCTGTATCCTCCGTTTCAATTATTTCCTTAAGCCTGATCTGTACAACTTTGTTGCTGACTGACACTCCCTCTTCGTTAACAATACCCTCGGTGAAAAGATCTTTGAGAAGTACGAGGCCAAATGGCGTGTCGATGTATTTATTACAGGTCACTCGTGATATGGTTGAAATGTCGAGCCCTACTTCGTCTGCAATATTTTTTAAGATCATCGGTTGCAACAAAGAGATGTCGCCGGTGAGGAAATAATTGCGCTGTTTCTTTAAGATGGTCCGCATGATCAGGAGCATATTGTCTTCTCTTTGACGGATAGCATCTATAAACCATTGAGCCGAGGATAATTTGCTTTTCAGGTACTGTGCAGTTGAGCGTTCTTCTGCTGTTTTAAATTCTTTTTCCCCGAGGGTCTTTACCAGGCTTTCGTTGATGTGTAACGAACTGCTACGTTGCTTGTATAATTCAACCATCACTGAATCTCCTTCAACCAGTAACAAAAAATCAGGTATGATCGAGTCTTTAACCGGCTGACTTTCAAGAGCCATATTCAATGGGTTAAGTTGAAGTTTTGCAATGTGCTTTAAAATGATTGACAATTCTTCTTCGTCGATATGCAGGCTTTCACATATTTTTTCAAAATTCTTTTTCTGCAGGTCTGTATAATGATCTCTAACCAGCTGGATGCATTTCTTAACGATGGGGCAAAGTTTCTGGTGCTCCAGCTGCTTCAGCAGGAAGTCCCTGATGCTTTGGCTGGCTATCCCTAAGGGCTCCAGTTCTTGAATCTCTTTCACAACTTTCTCAATCACTGCCTCCTCTACATAGGTTTTGTTGATGAAGGAAAAGTCATCCGCTATTTCAGGAATGCTGCGTTCCAGGTAACCATTATCCGAAATGCAATCCAGGACGAAGGCTGCCACTTCCTTTTCCCGTTCATCCAGGTCAAGATTGATCAACTGTTGCTTCAGGTATGTCCTGAAGTCAAGGAAATCTTTGATCGGGAGATTGAGGGAATTGTTGTGGATATAACTCTGGTTTTCAAAACCATAATTTGGAATATCATCGTAACCATATTCATCCCAGTTTTGAAACTCCTGTGGAGGATCGTTGGGGTCATTAGTAGTGAGTTCAATGTCGTCGGTGGCAGCATTTTCAAGCAATGGATTTTCATCAAGCTCGTCTTTAATGCGTTGCTCCAGGTCCAATGTATTGAGGTGATAAATGCCGAGCATCTGAACTTGCTGAGGCAAAATTTTATGAGTTTGTCGTTGCAGTTGCGACTGGTGTAACATACGGAATCTCCTATTTTTTTTGGCATTTTTACCAATGGGATACGCTGCAAGAACGTCACCAAAAGATGGGATCAAGAATTGTGCAAGTTTAAAAGGTGCAATTTGGCCGAATTGTGCCACAGTGAACCGCATTCTTCTGTTTTACCTAAAAACTGTGCAGAGAAATGTCTACACTTCGTTTTTGCTGGCTAAAATTTAGGCTGAGTGGGAAGAAAATTGAGTTGTAAATAAAAGAGGGTGCGACGTTTTGGTAATTTCCGGCGAATCCTGATTTTGGAAGCTTGCCTTAGATGGCACGATTTTTTAAAAGTTATGTTGTCAACTTTTAATCACCTAAACTTTATATTATGTTACGCTGGACAGTCACATTCCTGGTTATTGCAATCATCGCGGCCATCCTCGGTTTTGGTGGCATTGCTGCTGGTGCAGCCGGTATTGCAAAAATTTTCTTCTATATTTTCGTTGTACTTTTTGTGTTGTCATTCTTTATGGGAAGACGATCAGTAGAATAACTTACCTGTTGCGATCAGGTATGCTTTGTGACCGGTCCCTTATTCGATTGAATAATCGACCGGTATTTTTTCGCCCCTGGGTTTTAATACACTTTCGAAAATGGCATTAATAAGCAAGATTACTTTTATTCGGGTTGAGTGTCTTCATTAGATTCTCCTGCCGCAGGAGAGTCAGTTAGGTTGCGTGCTGGTTTTGATGTTCTGCTCTCCAGCGGATTTATCGCGTTTTTTAATGCTTCACTCGAAACTTCATTCATGTTCAAAAGAAGATTGCCTGGATGTACTTCTTCAGTTGGTTTGCGGGTTTCGGATTCGTCAGTGGCTGGGATTGACTCCTTATTATCGGAAAGATTATTATCGAGTTGGGACATAAAGCAAATTTGAAATAATTGAATTGTGTAAGGGATAAGATAAAATATCAAGGGCGAACCGTAATGGCTCGCCCTGCATTTAATGTGGCTCAAAAGGTCAGAGTATGTTTCACCAGGAGTTAAGCAGATTGTACTTTCTCTTTGGCATTTGTAAACATTTCTCCGATGCGGCAAGCGAGATCATTCGCACTATCTGCAAATTTTCTTCTCATGTCAGATCCTTTTTCAGAGGATAACAACAGGTATACCGCGGTGCCCAGTGCAGCAGCACCCAGCACACCAACAACAACTTTCTTACTTGAGTTTGTCATAATACAGGTTTTAAGTGATGATTTATTTTTGTAGAAAAGAAGAATCATGCCACAAACTCTTATAAAAAAGTTATTACTAAAAATATCCTGTAAAACTTCAGTTTATCCAACTTAGCAAAGTCGAGGTATATGAAAACATATCGAAAACGCTTCCTGTAGAATTGTTTACACAAAGCACTTCTGGCATACCTGGTAAAGCACTTATCGATGTACAATCGGGGTGGCATAAGTTTTCTATTGTTACTGAAAATTGAAATTTATTTAAACAACAAATCATGAAAACGACACAAAAATCGAACACAAAGACTGCGGCAAGGGCGGCTGATAATAACGGTACTTCTAAACCCACGCGTTCGGCGGCGACGGGTAAACCAGCAATGGCTCCTGCAGCGGACGAAGCATCCGGCTTACGTGAATTATTCCAGGATAGCTTAAAGGACATTTATTGGGCTGAAAAAGCACTCACCAAAGCCTTGCCTAAAATGATCAAAAAGGCGACTTCGCCCGAACTCATTGATGCACTTTCGCAGCACCTGGACGTAACGGAACAACAGGTTATTCGCCTGGAGCAGGTGTTTAGTAATTTGGGAATGAAGGCACAGGCAAAGAAATGCGCGGCCATGGAAGGCTTGATACAGGAAGGCAGTGAAATAATGGAAAGTACGACAGCAGGAGTGGTGCGGGATGCGGGCATCATCGCTGCGGGACAGAAGGTTGAACACTACGAAATTGCCAGCTACGGTACGCTCTGCGCTTTTGCGAAAATTCTCGGTGAAACGGAGGTTGCGGAAATGCTACTACAGACGTTGAACGAGGAAAAAGAAGCGGACGATAAATTATCAGAAGTGGCTGAAGGTTCCATCAACCTGCAGGCTGCCGGAGAGGATGCAGCAGATGAAAACGAATAGGGCCTCGCATATTTTGCAAGTGGGGCAGAGTAAAGATTTCAAAAAGGCCCGGGGTGTTTTGCTTCGTGTGGCAATCGTAAGCAGCTACGCTCACGGGAATAACAGGATAAATAAATAAGTAAACTAATGGAAGACTTTGTTGTCTTCCATTTTTACAAATGTTCCCATGGATTTCATAACAGTAGTCGGCATTGTAGCCAGCGGGTGTACGGCAGTTTCATTGATTCCGCAATTGCTGAAATTAATGAAAGAAAAAAAAGCAGAGAATATCTCGCTCGGCATGCTTGGGGTGTTGTTCGCCGGATTAGGCTTCTGGATCTATTACGGGTTCCTCAAAAAAGACCTGATCATCATTATCTCAAATTGCTTTTCATTTTTGGTAAACGGCTCGCTTGCGATACTGGCAATCAAGTACAAAAAGAAAGGATAATTTCTCAACCAGGATTATTACAAAGCTCTGTTTTCATTTTGTGCTGGAGCGCAAGGGTTATCGCATCCTCGCTACCGTTATGTGGTAGTATAACTGTTAAAACCTTATTCCTCGTTTTTCCGCCAAATTCATCTTTTTTGTCAAGCCGATTGCTGCTCTTGGCTGCATGTTGATAAACCGATCAAAGAAGCGCAATATAAGATGGTCAATTTTTTGCATAGGATCAATAGGGTCAAATGATTCCCGTTAAAAACATACTTATATGAAGAAAGAACCAGTAGTCAGCAACGGTAATAAGCTTGGATTTTTTGAGGGCTTTTCAACCAAAGTAACGCGCCTGGCGGGTAGCACGCCCGCTTTCATGATCGCGCTGGCGCTCATCCTTTTTTGGGCACTTACCGGTCCATACTTTCATTTTTCTGAAACCTGGCAATTAGTGATCAATACCGGCACAACCATCATCACATTTTTAATGGTGTTTTTAATTCAAAAGTCACAGAACAAAGATTCACTTGCCATTCAACTGAAGTTGAACGAATTGGTAGCCGCACATGAGTTTGCAAGCAACCGGCTGGTTGATGTAGAAAATATGACAGAAGATGAATTGCGCATCATCCAAAAATACTATACCAAATTGAGCATCATTACGAAGGAAGAAGAGAACCTGCAGCAATCACATTCCATCGATGAGGCGCACGAACAACATAATCTCAAAAAAGAA
>JAURWD010000087.1 GCA_030655145.1 Ferruginibacter sp. | reverse complement strand
ATTGTTGTCTTCGAGAATAACAATGCGGTCTCCCAACGCATTCACGGGATTGCCATTGATGGCAGGACGATAATTATAAGCTTCCGTAACCCACACACGCCCCCGCTCATCTACATCAATATTCGTAGGGTTTTTTAGCATCGGTTCCGTGGCCATCAAACCTACCTGCAGTCCATTGGCAACTGCCAGGCCTTTCAATGCATATTCAGGAAGGCGGAGTTGCGCATCCGTTAAACTATCGGGTTTTACCGTTTCTTCCGTTTTAGTTGTTGTATTGTTACTGTTACAGGAAGAGGTAAGTGCAAGTGCGAAAAAAAGAAGACAGGCAAGCAAAACGTCTTGGTAAATTTTCATATAGCTTTTAATAAAAGTGGTTTACACAATTATTGCTAAACTAACGAAAATCAACATTATAATTTGAAGATCAGCAGGAGGGATGAAAGGAGTGCCTGGTACAGTGTGGCAATAATTTTAATTTGGCCTGGCTTTGATTTCCTTAAACAGCAATCTGTGTGGGAACTTGCGAACTAAAACGTTCCATACGTTTTACCCCTTTTCAGTAATCGTCTCTGGCAAGGCCTGGGCTGAGCTGGGGCAGTTGCATTCTTTCGCCCGGGCCTGGACTTTATAAAATTTGACCTCTTCCGTTGCGATGAGATTTGTATCCCATGTATGCGTATCTTTTATACGCAATTTTTGCGGCGTGGGGAAGTATTTAACTACGTTGATCTCTAATTCAATTGGTCCGTGAAGGGATTATTTGTCCAGGTCATGAATTTTCTCACCTACTGAGTCTGTTTAATGCACGACATCCTCACTTGCGACAAATCCCTCAGCAGCCGTGCTTTGCAATAAATCCAAGATCATCGGCTCGGTTCAGATCGATCAGAGACCTGCCTGGGAATGAAGGATGTTGCCGGCGATAAAATACCTGTAGTAATTTGGAGCCCAATACCTCAAGTGTAAAACTGTTCGCTATTAACGTACAGCGAGTGTCCGCTATCGTACACATTTAATTTTATCTAATACATAACTTGCTTTCAATAAGTATGTTATTGCGTGGCATACTGCTTGACCTTCTATCGCCGAATCAAGGATTGAAAAAGGCGTTGTCGATTTCATCTGATTTACAGAACAGATTTATTACCTGGTGAAGCAACCCGTTTCATCTTTACCAAGCGCTGAGCAGCATCGCCGGCCGAAAAATAATTATGCTAAAAAACTATTTCAAAACAGCGTGGCGAAATTTGCTAAAGAATAAATTTTATTCAGCCATCAATATTGCGGGACTGACCATTGGCCTGGCTGTCGGCATTCTTATTTTGTTGTGGGTCCAGGACGAACTCAGCTTCGACGGTTTTCATAAGCAGTCAGCCGATATTTATAAACTTGAGAACAGGGTAGGCACCGGGGCCAGTGTGCAGATCTGGCAGAACACGGTTGCACCGATCGGGTTGCTGGGTAAGGCTGAGCTACCCCAAATAAAAGAAGCGGCGCGGCTGTGTTACAATCCCTACTACGCCCTTTTTCAATACAAGGAAAAGATCTTTAACGAAGAGTATACCTTCTTCGCCGATCCAACCTTGTTCACCATGTTTGATTTTAATCTCGTGAAGGGTAATAAAGCGCAGCCGTTTCCTGATAACAACTCCGTTATACTTACAGCGTCTACGGCAGCCCGTTACTTTGGCACTGAGGACCCGATCGGCAAGGTGCTGGTCACGGAAACCAAAGCTAGTTTTAAAGTAAGCGGGGTCATCAATGACTTCCCAAAAAATTCCACCATTCGCGGCGACCTGTTCCTGCCGATGGAACATTACTACACAAAGTTTTACGCTGAGAATCCCGGCTCGGGCCCTATGACCGATTTTCGCCAGTTTAATTATACTACCTTTTTATTGTTGCAACCCGGTGCTTCGTTGAGTACTCTCTCAACCAAATTACGCGACATTCATTTGCGCAATAAGCCTGATGATACCGACATCGCTTACTTACTGGCTGCCCTGCCTTCCATCCATTTATACCGCTCCGACGGTACAAATGGCGGTATCGAAACCGTGAAAATGTTTACCATCATCGCGCTGCTGATCCTGGTGATCGCCTGTATCAATTATGTGAACCTGTCTACCGCCCGGTCAATGCTTCGCTCGAAAGAGATCAGCCTGCGTAAAATAGTTGGTGCCGCCCGCATGCAACTGTTCCTGCAGTTCATCGTGGAAACAGCGGTGCTGTTTGCGCTGGCCACCGTTCTTGCCATTGTGCTGATCTACGCGCTGGTACCATCTTTCAACCAATTGTCGGGAAAGGAATTAACCTTCAATCTTGGCAGCTACCAGGTATGGACGATCATTGGTTGTACCATACTGGCGACACTGGCCGCATCCAGCGTTTACCCGGCCCTGTTATTATCTTCTTTTGAGCCGCTGAAAGCGATGAAAGGCAAAATTTCCATTCGCCTCAGCGACGCTGTTTTCCGGAAGGTTTTAGTAGTTACCCAGTTTGCTTTTTCGATCGTACTGATCGCCGGAACCTTCATCATCAGTAAACAATTAAATTTTATCCGGTCAAAAGAATTGGGCTATAATAAAGATCATGTGTTGTCCTTCCCCATGCGTGCAATGCACGACCATTACGATGCGGTGAAAGCCGAGTTATTGCGTACGCCCGGCGTGCTTGCGGTTACGCGTGGCAGCCAGAACATCATTGACATCGGTGGCCAGAGCGGCGATAACCAGTGGGATGGAAAACAACCCGGCCAAACAATGATGGTTCGCCCCATGGCAATGGACAAGGATTTCATCGACTTTTTTAAGATCAGGTTCCTGGCGGGAACAGGGTTCACTGGTACTGCTGCCGATTCCACCCATTTGATCCTAAACGAAACGGCCATTCGCGAAGCAGGCATTAAGGATCCGATAGGCAAGAAATTCAGGCTTTGGAAGATCGACGGAACCATCGTCGGCGTGGTGAAAGATTTCCATTTCGCGACCATGAAAAATAAAATTGAGCCGGCGGTTTTCTATGCCTATGAAGGTGATATGTACCGCATGTACATAAAGACCACAGGGGAAAAGGCGAGTGCCGCAGTAGCAGCCGCGGAACAACAGTGGAAGAAGTACAACACAGGTTTTGGTTTTGACTATGCCTTTTTGGATGAGAGTTTCAATAAGCTCTATCGTTCAGAGCAACGTACCGGCACGCTCTTCAATATTTTCGCGGCCATCGCAATCCTTATTTCTTGTCTTGGATTGTTCGGCCTGGCTGCCTTTACGGCGCAGCTTCGTACCCGCGAGATCGGGGTGCGTAAAGTGATCGGCGCAAGTGTGGCAAGTATTATCCGCCTGCTGGCGAAAGATTTTATCCGCCTTGTCTTTATCGCGATCCTGATCGCGGTGCCGGTTGCCTGGTACGTCATGAGCAAATGGCTGGAAGACTTTGCTTACAAGATCGACATGGGATATACCGTCTTCATACTCGCGGGTTTGATAGCTGTGGGGATCGCGGTGTTGACAATCAGTTTTCAATCCGTGAAAGCCGCGGTGGCCAACCCGGTGCGTAGTTTACGCAGCGAATAACCCAAGTGTTTCATTAATGGAATTGGCAATATCTAAGCACGTTTTTAAATTAAAATCATTCCAGATGCTGCAGAATTTTTTCAAAATTTCGATCCGCAATATTTTCCGCAACAAAGTGTATGCGGGCATCACGATAGTGGGCCTCGCCATGGGAATCTCAGCGTTCCTTCTGTTGTTACAGTACATCAGCCTGGAGAAAAGTGTCAACCAATTTCACAAGGATATTGCCAACAAATACCGCATCCTGAACGAGGCAAAGGATGGCGCCACCTGGGGTGAAGTAGAGCCCGGATGGGCGAAGCAGGCAGAACAACGCTTTCCTGACATTAAAGAATTTTGTCGATTCGAGGATGGTGTTGCTGCGGGTATCGTTGCCGTCAAGGGTAATAAGGAGCGGAGTTACCGCGAGACGAAGATCGGCTATGCCGAAGCTAATTTCTTTACGTTCTTTAATTTTCCGTTGAACTCCGGCAGCCCCAAATCTTTTTCTCAACCAAATGTCACCTTCATCTCAGAAGCTGCCGCTGCCAGGTATTTTGGTGACAAGGACCCCATGGGCCAGGTACTGACTTTACACAATCAATTTGGCTCTACACCCTATACGGTAAAAGGTGTGTTCAAAAATATTAGCGACAATTCGGATATCAGGTTTGAAATGGTTTTCTCCCTCGAAACTTTAAAAAACCTCGGTAACCTGAATGACAATTCCTGGGCAACCCTCGACAACCTCGAGTCGCAATTCATACATACTTTCTTTCGCTTAAATCCAGGTACCGACATTCATAAATTAGAGAACAAACTAACGGCACTGCGCAATGAGTTGAAGGAGGATAAGGACGGGGTGCGCTTCCGCTTACAGGCGCTCGCCGACATACACCTCGGGCGCTCACTCAATGATACTTATAACACCACGGGCAACCTAAAGTATGTGTATATGCTGGGAGTGATTGCGCTCCTGATTCTCCTCATCGGCTGGTTCAATTATGTGAACCTCTCAACAGCTAATTCCTTCCGGAGGGCCAATGAGGTCGGCGTGCGGAAAGTGATCGGTGCAACCCGCAACAACCTTATTACACAGTTCATGACTGAATCGTTACTGGTGAATGTGTTTGCCTTCCTGCTTGCTGTAGTACTCATCACTTTGATACAGCCTTTGTTTAATAAGCTTGTAGGTAAAACCTTATCCTTTGAAACATTCACCGGTAGTTCAGTTTGGATCTATGCCATGGTGTTGTTGTTAATTGGTTCGATTTTATCCGGCGCATATACTGCTTTTTCGTTGTCAAAGTTTAAACCCATCCAGACACTAAAAGGCAAAATCAGCAAAACATCAAAAGGTGTCTTCCTGCGCAAATCACTTGTGGTAACTCAGTTTGCAATTTCTATTGCGCTCATCATTGCAACGATCATGATCCACGCGCAATTGAACTTTATGCAGAATAAAAAGCTTGGTGTGAATACCAGCCAGCTGCTGGTTGTTCGCGGACCTGAAATTGGCAAAGACAGCAGCTATGCAAACCGTCGTTCGGCATTTTGGAACACTTTGGGACAGCAAAGCTTTGTAAAAAATTACTGTGTAACCGGTAGTATTCCAGGGAGTGGCTACAACTTTAGAACAAGCGGGTTCACCCAGCCGTCCTCTACTAAAGGAGATGAATTAAAGACCTATGCATTTGCCATTGTCAATGAAATGTACATTGGTACTTATGAAATTGCTTTGGCTGCCGGTCGGAATTTTACAAAAGCAGAATGCATGGTGGACTGGGACGACAACAGCAAGGTTATGATGAATGAGACGGCGATACGACAGTTAGGTTTTGCAAACCCTGAAGATGCACTTCGTACGAAAGTGCAATGGGACGAGCGGGCGCTGGATGTAGTTGGCATCGTGAAGGATTACCACCATACGAGTTTGCAGAAAGCAATTGATCCAATTATTTTTTATCCCCAGAATAATAATTCTTATTTCAGTATACGACTCACGACTGATAAAGTGCAGGACAAAGTTGCTACGCTCGAAAAACTTTTTAAGTCCAGTTTTCCCGACAACCCATTTGAATACTTTTTCGCAGACGAAAATTACAATAAGAGCTACGCGAATGAAAAGCAGTACGCTGATATTTTTTCAACCGCCTCCATTTGGGCCATCTTCATTGCTTGTCTAGGTTTGTTTGGATTAGCAACATTTACCGTAGAATCGAGGGTGAAAGAAATTGGGGTGAGAAAGGTGTTGGGCGCCAGTGTACAGAGTATTGTGTCGCTGCTGTCGCGTGATTTTCTTGTGTTGGTTTTTGTCGCCTTCCTCATTGCTTCGCCGCTGGCATGGTATGGGATGCATACGTGGTTGAAAGATTTCGCCTACAAAGTGCCGGTTGGAGCCTGGGCCTTCTTGCTGGCAGGCGGTATCGCCCTGGCCATCGCTTTGCTGACGGTTAGTTTCCAGGCAATAAAGGCCGCGGTCGCTAACCCGGTTGAAAGCCTGCGCACAGAATAGTCACTTTGGGACGCATACACGCAGCTTAATATTTTGTAACAATTGTTGTGATGCTTTTGATAAAGACATGCGGCAACACCCATGATAAGTAAATATTTTAAAACTTCTTTCCGCCATCTCTGGCACAATAAACTTTACGCGTTTATCAACGTGAGCGGTCTTGCCATTGCCATCACCGGTTTACTGCTGGCCGTGCTTTATGTCAAAGACGAGCACAGCTTTGACAATTTTCATTCAAAAGAAATTCACCGCGTTCTTACGCAGCGAACAGATGAAAAGGGCGAGCGTAAATGGGTGGCCGGAACCGGGCAGCCGCAGGGTCCTGCCTTTAGCGCCGCGGTGCCTGAAATGGAAGCCTATGTACGGGTGCTTGGTGGCGACATCAGGCAGGATGTATTAGCCAATGATAAGATACTGAACCTGCAGGCTCTGTTTGTAGATCCAAATTTTTTCGACTTCTTTAGTTTCCCCCTGCTGAGAGGCAACAAACAGCAGGTACTAAACGAACTTACTTCGGTCGTAATAACTGAAACGGTTGCACGAAAATATTTTAACACCATCGATGTCGTGGGAAGGCAACTCAACCTGGAAGCAGAACCATCCCAACAAAAGCTCGGCAAACCGATGGTCGTCGCCGGGGTTGCCAAAGATCCACCAAAGAATTCCTCCGTTCGATTTGATATTGTTTTTCCGCTGAAGTTTATGCAACTGTCCTTTACTGACGTCGCCTGGTTGAACCACTATCTCGGTACATTCTTCACCTTAAAACCGGAGGCAAGCGAGGCGGCAGTACTGAAAAAATTTGACCAGGTGTTTGCGATGCAGGCGGCCGGGCAGGTAGCCGAAAGCAGGAAGACTTACCACTTTGATCCGAAGGTCAGGTATGGCATGCAGGCTGTTCGCGACATACATTTAAATCCCTTGCCCACAGGTACGGGCTGGCGCGAGGGTGGTGTGGTGAATGAGAGTAACCCCGTGTTCTCCTACATGTTCCTCGGAATTGCTGCCTTCATTTTGTTGATGGCCGGGATCAACTTTATCAATATCAGCATCGCCGGGTCACTCAAAAGAGCCAGGGAAGTAGGGGTAAGAAAAATAGTTGGCGGAAGCCGGGCACAGATCATTTTCCAGTTTTTAATGGAATCAACGATCATCTGCGTGGTGGCCTTCGCGTTATCCATGATGTTAACCGGTTTGTTGTTGCCCCTGTTCAATGAACTTACGGGCAAGCAACTCGTGATCAACGAAGCATTGGATGCCACCCTCGTGGCTGCCTGCGTAGGAATGCTGCTGGTAGTTATTGGCCTAACCGGCATTTATCCTGCCTATGTATTGTCCGACTTTAAGCCGCGGGAGGTGTTATACAATCGCCACAGGTTCTCGGGCCGCAATTTTTCGGGTAAGGTGTTAGTTGTGCTGCAGTTTTCCCTGGCAGTTTTCTTTATCATCAGTACCCTGGTGTACTACCGGCAAATGCAATTCATTCGCACAACCAACCTGGGTTATAATCCTTACCAGGTCATACGCACAAACATTCCCGGTGCCCGGGAAATTAAGCCTGTCCGCGATTATTTGCGCAACGAACTCGCAAAGGAACCAACGATCAGGTTTGTCTCATTCGGTGGCGATGGCAGCCTGGAGGAAGTAAAAGTTGGAAACAACGTTGTGGAAGCCGAGCACCAGGTGATAGATGAATACCGCCTGCCGGTTATGGAATTGAAACTGAAGGCAGGGCGCAATATCTCCCGCACTTTTCCAACTGATAAAACAAGTGCGGTCATCGTCAACGAAGCATTTGTAAAAGCGGCGGGACTAACCTCCCCAATAGGTGCGACTATTCGCACCAGTGAGTATTTTGACAAAGAACCAAAAACGATCGTTGGCGTCATAGCCGATTACCATTCGGGTTCCCTGCATAAACCCATCCGGCCGCTCGTGATGTTTGAATGTGACTGGTACGCCAGTGGCATTTGGGTAAAAGTGGAGCAGCAACAACAGAAAAAAGCGTTGGCTGCGCTGGAACGTGCTTATAAGAAAGCCATGCCCTCCACTTTATTTCATTATGATTTTCTGGATGAGTTGAACGAACAACAATACCTGCAGGAGCAGCGCTGGCAAAAAATAATTTCCATTGCTACGCTCATTTCCATGTTGATCTGTTGCCTGGGTTTGTTTGGCCTGGCTCATCTCGCGGCCCAGCAACGTATCAAAGAGATCGGTATCCGTAAGGTACTCGGCGCCAGTGTTCAAAGTATTGCCCGGCTGCTTGCGAAGGATTTTTTATTGCTGGTATTCGTCGCGTTCCTGGTTGGGTCACCCATGGCCTGGTTCGCCCTGTCGCGCTGGCTGCAGGATTTTGCATACCGCGTTAATATCTCCTGGTGGATCTTTTTACTGGCCGGAACGGTCGCGATCATCGTGGCCTGTCTGACCGTAAGTTTTCAAGCCGTAAAGGCGGCCATCGCCAACCCGGTTAGCAGCTTGAGAAGCGAATAATCGTGGCTGTTAGGTGAAATGTTGAGTGGTGAATGTGGGCGGTTGAAAGGGGCGGATTTTAGCCTGGCAATCGTAAATTTTGAAGAAAGATAACACAGGTGCAAGATCCCTTGCACCGATCGCCCAGTTAAATGAATGGAGGATTTTTCACCCGCAGTTTTGATACAGAAAATATAAAGCAAATCAATATGAAACAAACATCCATACTTCTTATAATGATCGCATCGTCTTTTTGCTGCGCTGCCCAGGATGAAAAGCACCTGGTTGAATCCGCCGTTATGGATTATGTGATGCGTTTTATTTTGGTGACTCTGTCAAGCTTATGCGCAGTATCTCGCTGGATGTGATCAAACATGGTTATTCCCGCAGGCGGGATGCTACCACTTACGTACTGGACACGATGTCGTTCCGGGAAATGCTTGACTATGTTGCCGCGGTGAAGAAGCGCAACAATCCCGAAGCAGCGAAACTTCAAAAAAAAGTGGAGGTCTTTGACCAGCTGAGTAAAACCGCCTCGGCAAAGGTTACTGCCTGGTGGGGCACGGACTATATTTTACTCGCTAAACCAGCAGACAAGTGGATGATCACCCACGTCCTTTGGCAATCGCCACCACCGGCGATAGCTGCAAACAAATAGTCATTTACAATCGACACCTTTCATCATCGTCCACTCCGCGGAGCGGGCAATAAAGCAACAACATGTTCCGGAACCAACTCAAAATTGCATGGCGTAACCTGGTAAGTCGAAAAGCCTATTCGATGATCAACATCGTTGGACTGGCAGTCGGCATCGGGGCCAGCCTGTTGATATTTTTGGTGATCCGGTACGAGTTGAGTTACGATAATTTCCATTCCCGCAAGGACGATATCTACCGCGTTGTAACCAATCACCTCAATAAATCAAACAAGGAGGTTGTGAGTACGCACGGTTCTGTGCCCATCCCTTTTGCCGACGCATTTCGCACCGATTTTCCGCAGGTAAAAGAGGTGGCTGCGGTCTGGAATATTGGTGGCGCCCAGATCCATATTCCGATCCCCGGCAAAGAACTTGTTGATGAAAAAAGATTTAAAGAGGACGATGGGTTGTTTTTTGTAGAGCCCGCTGTATTTAAAATTTTTGATTTTACTTTTCTTTCCGGCAATGCCACCCGCCTCACAGAGCCCAATACAACGGTGCTGAACGAGACCACCGCGAAAAAATATTTTGGTGATGTAAAATCCGCCATTGGTCAAACCATCCAGATGTGGTCTTTCAGAATTCCTCTACAGGTGGTGGGTGTTTACAAGGACCTACCGGAGAATACTGACATCGAGATCAAGATGGGTGCATCGTATGCCACTTTTGAAAAGATCAACGAGCGGTGGTTTTCCAGCAATGATTGGGAAAATCTTCCCTGGAGTTCTCATTGTTTTGTGTTGCTC
>JAURWD010000085.1 GCA_030655145.1 Ferruginibacter sp. | reverse complement strand
GTTGTTTGAAAGCAATTTCGATTATTCCGGGATGTTTATGAACCTCGGTGATTCTCTCGAGTTGGCAGCACAGCTATACCCCGACCTGCTCCAACTTTCAAATGTGGATGATTACAAAAAGCCAGTGATGTCGCTGCTGCTTACGCTGGTGGACAGCGGGCTGGTGAAAGAGAAACAACTTGATGAATATTTTAGCAAATTGTATTTCGATGCTAAAATACAATTGAAAAAGCAACAGGGGAAAGACCAAAAAAAATCTGCTGTTGTTAATGACGAAGATGAAGATGAAAAGGAAATGATTCATTATAATGGTAACGAGAATGAAGCAACACTTAATGATTACGCCGTGCTGCTCTTACCATTTTACACCAGCAATAAAAACGTGCCGAAATTTTTTGAAAAACTTCTACAATCAAAAGATGAGACTGTTAAATTCAAAACAGCGATCCTCCTAATACGTAACCAAAAGCAGGTACCCGACAGCGTTATTAACTACTTCGCGGCAAGAGATCTGTGGCGGAGCAAACTATTACAGCGATTGGAAAAAATTAACCGAACTGATCTTTTTCCGGAAGCCTTAAAATCACAATTGGATATTGCCCGTAGTGCTATGGTTGCCGATAATAACAGCCGTCAACCTGACTCAATTGTTTTCTTAAAAAAACTGCAGACCTATACGGAAAGGAAACAGGGCTGGGTATACTTCTTCAAATACCGGCTCAAGAAAACAGATGACTGGAAAATCGGGATCAGTGGCTTGCAGCCACTCGATCTCAACAAGGTTAGTACGGATGATAAACTCGCGTTGCTGACTGATAAGAAGTTGAAGGCCGATCGTTCACAGGATGAACAATTAGCGGAACAGCTTACTCGCCAGTTGTTCAAAAGAAGAAAAAGTGCAAAAAATTTTTACGATGATGGTGATGGCAATTACCGGGTTGACAGGATTGAAGGTTTAAACGACTAAGACAACCAACTTGGTTTCATTTGTTTGCCTGGAATGGCAGCAATCAGTTCCTGCGTATAGGCCTCCCTGGGATTAAAATAAATATCGTCAGCGTTACCCTCTTCGACGATCTTTCCCTGGTGCATTACCATGATGCGGTCGCTAATAAACCGAACAACCGAAAGGTCATGAGAAATAAAAATAGAGGTAAACCCAAATTCCTTTTTCAAATCATTTAGTAAGTTTAATACCTGCGCCTGCACGCTCACATCCAGGGCGCTCACACTTTCGTCAAAAACAAGAAATGAAGGGTTTAAGGCAAGGGCACGGGCAATACAAATGCGCTGTCGCTGACCTCCACTAAACTGGTGCGGGTAGCGGTTGAAATGTTCTGGCTTCAGATTCACTTTTTCCAAAAGATCGATGACCTTTTCTTTCCGCTGCGATTTATTTTGAAGAAGAGCATGCACATTCATTGGTTCCCTTATAGCATCGCCAATCGTGATCCTTGGATTCAAGGAACCATAAGGATCCTGGAAAACAATTTGTAGTTCCTTTCTGACCGGGTGTAATTCTTTCTGTGTGAGGCGGGCGAGATCTACACCATCCAGGATAACCTTCCCGGATGTGGGTTTAAGCAGTTGCAGAATGGTGCGACCGAGCGTTGTTTTACCACAACCACTTTCACCTACCAATCCAACGGTTTCTCCCCGATTGACTAAAAAACTTACATCATCAACCGCCTTAAAATCGGGTAATGGTTTACCAAAAAGTTTTTTCCGCGCCGGGTACACAACGCTTAAATGTTCAACTCGCAATGCAATGTCTCCCGCGTTCGCGCCATTTTTTCCTGTTAGCGTTTGAATACTTTCGGGAGAACTCCCGATTGGCATACGGGAGTCGTCACCACGGTTGACCGTATGCAGGAAATCACTCACCACAGGCAATCTTTCTCCACGCTGGTGCATGGCCGGCCGACAAGCCATCAGGGCCTTGGTGTATTCGTGTGCAGGATGATTTAACACTTCGGCTGCAGGTCCCTGCTCCACTATTTCACCTTTATACATTACCAGCAATTGGTCAGCTATATCCGCAACCAATCCCAGGTCGTGACTTATTAAAACAACGCTCATCCCTGTTTCAGTTTGCAGCGACCTGATCAATTCAAGGATTGTTTTTTGCACTCTTACATCCAGGGCAGTAGTGGGTTCGTCAGCAATTAGTACGGATGGGTTGCAGGAGATTGCCATGGCAATCATTACACGTTGTTTTTGTCCACCACTGAGTTCGTGCGGGTACTTGTTGATAATGGACACAGGGTTTGGGAGTTTGACTTTCTGGAACAAACTAATTGTTTGCTCTTTCGCAGCCTGCGCAGATACCTGTTGATGTAGTTGAATGGCTTCCATTACCTGGAACCCACAAGTGAAAACAGGATTGAGCGAGGTCATCGGCTCCTGGAAAACCATCGAAATATCTTTTCCACGAAATCCATTTGTTTGCTTTTCTGATAAAGTCAACAGATCAATTGACTTTCCTTCAGCAGGTGAGAAAAAAATATTCCCCCTGACAATTGCCTGCTTTGGTAATAATTGCATGATGGAAAGAGAGGTGATAGATTTGCCGGATCCAGATTCGCCAACGATCGCCGTGATCTTCCCCGCGGGAACCTGGAAAGAAATATTCCTGATGGCTTCCGAGTATGATCCCTCAGTTTTAAAACCAATTGACAAATTTTCAACCTGCAATACCGGTGGTGTCATTTTGCTAAATTAAGCAATAAGGAGCCAGTCTTCGAGTCGCGAATTACGGGAGCAATTGCAATTCCCTTGCAGCGAAAGTCTCAGTCGTTGTATATATCTCACTTATCACCGTAAGCAGAGCATTTAATCTTTTAAAGAAAATCATTTCCTAAATTTGCACTCCTATATTTAAAATCAAATCATAATCAACACCTGATGGGAAGGATATTTGAAGTTAGAAAAAGTTCCATGTTTGCCCGCTGGGATAAAATGGCCAAAAACTTTACCCGCATTGGCAAAGAGATCGTCATAGCGGTAAAAGCTGGCGGGTCAGATCCAAATGGGAATGCTGCTTTGAGAAGATGCTACCAAAACGCGAGGAGTGTCGGCATGCCAAAAGACAGGGTTGAAGCGGCTATCAAGCGGGCCATGGGAAAGGAGATGGTGAATTATGATGAGATATTGTACGAAGGTTATGGTCCACATGGTATCGCTATCCTGGTAGAAACTGCAACGGATAACTCAACCAGGACGGTAGCGAATGTCAGGATGCATTTTACGAAAAGTGGTGGTAGCCTCGGTACCAGCGGAAGCGTGGCCTTTACGTTTAACCGGATGGGTGAGTTCAAGATCAAGAATTCAGGATTAAATGTAGAAGACCTGGAACTGGAACTGATTGATTATGGCTTAGAGGAAATCGGGGAAGACAGCGAAGGAAATATCGTTATCAGGGTACCATACCAGGAGTTTGGCCATATGGCAAAAGCCCTGGAAGAAAAAAAGATTGAAGTTGTAACTGCCGAACTTACCCGTATACCAATGAACGCCACGGAGCTTGACGAAGAAGCCGCACAAGATGTATTCAAACTGGTAGATAAATTAGAACAAGACGAGGATGTACAAAAGGTGTATCACAACATGAAATAACCAGATAGTCGTTTTTAGACTGTTATTTCTCCTTTCATATAAAATACGCAATGACCGCTCATCGTGACGCGGTCGCCCTGATGTTCGCACCAAAGCTCCCCACCTCTTTGGGAAACTTGCTTTGCATGAAGTTTTGTTTTATTTAATTTCTCACCCCAGAAAGGAACCAGCGTTGAGTGTGCAGAACCAGTGACCGGGTCTTCAGGGATACCACAGTTAGGCGCAAAAAAGCGAGAAACAAAGTCACAGTCAGATCCGGGTGCGGTAACAATGATGCCGATTACATCTATCTTATCCAGCAAAGAAATATCCGGGCGTACATTTAACACCTCCTTTTCAGTGGCCACTTCAACAACATAATCACGGCTTTTATAAACGGCAATTGGATCGTTAATGCCAAGACCAGTCAATAATTCGGCAGGATAATCACTGACTTTTTCCGGCATACGTGCAGGGAAGTTCAATTGATATTTTCCATCCACCCGGGTAACAACCAGCTCCCCGCTTTTTGAATAAAAGACCAACCGGCTTTTTGTATACCCCAGATACTCGTACAATATAAAAGCGCTCGCCAAAGTTGCATGACCGCATAGATCGATCTCCAGCTCTGGCGTAAACCAACGAATGTGATAACCGTCATCCTTTGGAACAAAAAATACCGTTTCAGCCAGGTTATTCTCGGCAGCAATGTTTTGCATAAGGTCTGCCTCCAGCCAGGCATCGAGTGGCACAACCGCGGCGGGATTCCCCCCAAATAATTTATTGGTGAACGCATCTACCTGGTAAATAGATAATATCATCTGGAAAATTTAAAGGCGTAACTAAAACTTTTATTCAGCGATTATTTCCTTCACCACGCGAACTATGTCTTCCATGTTAGGCTTGCTGAAATAATCGCCATCGCTTGCGTAAGAGGGGCGGTGCGCCTGGCCGGTAAGTGTTCGGGGGGCTGCATCGAGATGTTTGTACCCACCCTGCTCTTCCATTACCTTGGTAAACATGTATGCAGCGGCGCCGCCGGGAACATCTTCATCCACAAATAAAATACGACTAGTTTTTTTCAACGACTCCACGATCAGGTGATTCACATCAAAAGGCAAAAGTGTCTGCACATCCATCACTTCGCAGCTGATGTTCATTTTTGAAAGATACTCGGCAGCCTCGGCTACTATCCTCAAGGTAGATCCGTAGGAAACAATGGTAATGTCCGTGCCTTCAATGATCACTTCCGGTATACCTAAGGGCACAGTCAGCGCCAATAAGTTGGACGGCATTTTTTCTTTCAGGCGATAGCCGTTAAGGCATTCGATCATAAGGGCGGGGTCGTTCGATTGTAGCAGGGTATTGTACATCCCGGCAGCCTGCACCATATTTCGCGGCACACAGATATACATTCCCCGTAGTGAATTGATGATCATTCCCATTGGAGATCCGCTGTGCCAGATTCCCTCCAGGCGATGCCCGCGGGTACGCACGATCAACGGGCAACTTTGTCCGCCGGCTGTTCTAAAGTGAGTTGTGGCTGCATCATCGCTTAGTGGCTGAAGCCCATATAATAAGTAATCGATGTATTGTATCTCCGCAATCGGGCGAAGGCCGCGTAGCGCTAGCCCGATCCCCTGGCCCATGATGGTTAATTCGCGGATACCGGTATCGAAAATCCGTTGATCGCCGTATTTATCCTGTAACCCGCTGAAGCCCTGGTTTACATCGCCAATGTAGCCCACATCCTCTCCAAAGGCGGCAACTTTATCATTACTGGCAAACAGTTCATCAAAGTAGCGGTTCAAAATTTCGTACCCGTTAACAGTATTTGCCGAATCCTTGTAATATGGTTTGATCTCACGAACATTCATTGCAGAGCGAGGCCCTTCGTTGTACAAAAATGAATTGTACAATTGTTTGTTCACATCCAGCAATTCCTGGTAAAAAGCTTTGAGTTCTTCTGCAGGGGCAGTATTGCCAATCGAATCCAGTGCATTGGCCAGTGCCTTCATCACCTCCCGCCGCATTGGCTCTTTGTTGGTAAACAAGTCACGCGATAACCGTTGGAGAACAGCTGCCCGGTCGCTATCGACTTTGGAGGTCAACTCATTTATTAATTTATATGCATCATGCGCCTGCTTCCGTACCGGGGCAATATAATTGTCCCAGGCTTTCGACTTGCTTTGTTTGATAAAGTGCTTGGCGGTGATCTCGATATCTGTCAATTCATATTCTTCTGCCAATGCATTGGCAAGAATCCATTCTTTCATCTGGCGGATGCAGTCCCATTCTTTTTCCCAAGCCAACCGTTCCGCCTTTTTATAACGTTCATGGCTGCCCGAAGTAGAATGTCCCTGAGGTTGTGTGATTTCTTCAATGTGAAAGAGGGCCGGCACATGCGTATCACGGATCTTTTGAATGGCGGGCTCAAAAACTTCACACATGCCTGCATAATCCCAGCCTTTGAGCTTATAAATATCTATACCGTTGGAATCCGCGCTTTTCTGCATTCCTTTTAAAGCGGACGAAATAGAACCCTTGGTTGTCTGGTATTGTTTCGGAACCGAGATCCCGTAGCCGTCATCCCATACAAAAATTGCCATGGGAATTTGCATCACACCGGCAGCATTGACCGCTTCCCAAAAATGTCCTTCTGAAGTGGAGGCATCGCCGATGGTACAAAAGCAGACTTCGTTACCGTTATTACTCAGGTGTTTATGTTGTTTGAAAACGGAGGAGTTCCGGAAAAGTTTCGAAGCGAGGGCGAGGCCAACAGCCCGGGGCATCTGCCCGGCCGTAGGTGCCATATCGCTGCTGCTGTTTTTTTGATCGGCCAGGTTTAACCAATTACCGTCCGCATCAACATTCTTGGTTGCGAAATGTGCGTTCATCTGCCGGCCGGCACTAAAAGGATCATTATTTACATCCGGATCTGAAAATAACTGGGCAAAATATTGTTCCACTGTTGCCAAACCTGCTGCAAACATAAAGGTCTGGTCACGGTAGTACCCGGCCCTAAAATCGCCCGGTTTAAAAAACTTTGCGGCGGCCACCTGCGCAACCTCCTTGCCGTCGCCAAAAATTCCAAATTTAGCCTTGCCCGTCAACACTTCTTTCCTTCCCATCAGGCTGGTTTCCCTGCTTTCGCAGGCAATACGGTAGTCTTTCAAAACCTCATTGCGGAAATGCTCAAAACTCAGTTTTTCCTGCAATGCAGTATCGTTCGTGTTTACTGTATCCATCCGACAAATGTAAATTAATCAGGGCCATGTTGTTAAAAAAATGGTAACCAAATAACAATTTGCAAGCATTTTATTCGTTTTTGTATCTTTGGTTCAATTCTTGAAAATTTACCCGCGCAATGAAAAAAATTCTTCCACTTTTAGCAGCCAGCATGTTGACTTTCGCAGCACATGCCCAAACAACTTTAGTGGCGTCTAACACAACTTCTCCGGCGCAAACGACAACGAAAACAGCCGTTCTTGCAGACGATGTGCTCACCTTGAAAGAAGCTGAATTTGATTTCGGAAAAATCCCACAAGGCAAACCGGTTACCCACATTTTTGAAGTTGTAAACAACGGAAAGGATTCTCTGCACATACAAAACGTTCAGGCGAGTTGCGGTTGTACGACACCGGAATGGGATCGTGAAAAAGTGCAGGCACCCGGGGAACAAACAAAAATCACTGTGGGATACAATGCCGCCAGCGAAGGCGCATTCACCAAGCAAATAACTATTACTTATAATGGGACACAAACCAAGCAACTCCTGATCAAAGGCGAAGTTTGGAAAACGCCCGCCACCTCTGTTCCAGAAAATAAAGACCTGGGCTCATTAAAAGACTAAAAACACAAAATAAAATCATGAAAAAAATCTTGTTGTCCGCAGCTGTTATCGCCCTTAGTGCCGCAGCTTTTGCGCAGAAAAAAGTTGATGACATCGCGAAATTCACGTCAGAAACAATCAACCTTGGAAAAATTAAACAAGGAGTACCAACTAAGGGTGTGTTCACAGTAACCAATGTGGGAAGCCAGGCCCTGATCATTGAGCAGGCGAACCCAACCTGTGGATGTACCATTTCTGATTACACAAAAGAGCCGATCGCAGCTGGTAAAACAGGCGTTATTAACGCAACTTACAACGCCGCAAATGTTGGTCATTTTGATAAACACCTTACCGTGAAATTCGCTGGTATCGACGAAATGAAAAGCATCACTTTAACGGGAGATGTGGTTTCTGCCGATGAATTTGACAAATTGAAGCCTGAGGCAAAAACTTCAGCAGCTGCAGCTGCACCCGCAAAAGCAGTAAAAAAAGTTAAGAAGACCAAATAATTTCTATATCATTCAAGCGAAGCCTCTCTTTTTGGGAGGCTTTTTTGTGTGCCCACTTTTTGAGAAGCAGGTTTTCGGTTGGCCAGGTAAACCCCCGTAAGCATCACCAGCAAGCAGCCTGCTTCCTGCAAAGTGAAAGCTTCCCCATAAATAACGCCCCACACAATAGCAACTACAGGAATTGCATAGGTTACCATGCTCGCAAAAATGCCACCGGCAGTTTTTACCAACACGTAAAAGATGATGGTAGCTACAGCAGTCCCGGCTATCCCAAGTAAAGACGCGGCTGCGGTTGCCAGCAACATACCTCGGTTGTCAAAGCCCAGGTTAAAATACCCGGTAATAAAAAGGACTATTGCGGCTGGGATCGCATTTAACACCAGTGCAATCGCCGCAAGGTGAAAGGAAGATTCGTCTTTAAGGTAGGTCGCAACAATGTTGACATTGAGGCCATACAAAATTGTCGCAAATATCACCAGCGCAGCATAAGCCAAATTCCCCGATTCATGAAGATGATACTTACCAAGTAGCAACAGGAAACTACCAGCAACCGCAACCAGGATCCCCCATATTTTTTGAACAGGCGGTTGTAGTTTAAAAAACAAAACACCTGTGAGAATTACAAAAATGGGAGTAAGGCCATTCAGCGTCCCGGCAAGAGAACTGTCAATTTGCTCTTCGGCAATACAAAATAAATAGGCGGGAATAAGACTGCCCAGGGCACCGGAAACAAAGATCAACAGTAGTCGGGAGGCCCTGATGCGGCGCATTTGAGGCATTGCCACAGGGAGAAGAACGAGGCCGGCAGCAACGATGCGCAGTGAGGCTACTTGGTAAGCGGATAGGTGATTGTCCAGCCCAATTTTCATCAGGACAAAACTGCTTCCCCAGATAAGAGACAGCAAGCAAAACAACACCCAATGTTTGATATTTTTTGTCACGGTGGCAAAGATGTAACTATTTGAACACTTCGCCTGCACGATAAAAGTGCCCTTTTTCTGTTATATTTATTCTTTATCATCCTTTTTTATAACCCCACAAATTGTACTTTATGGCATTAATCAAAGAATTCAGAGAATTTGTTACCAAAGGAAACATTCTCGAACTTGCGATCGCAGTCGTCATCGGAGCAGCTTTCGGCTCAATAATTTCTTCGTTAGTGGAAGATGTCATTACTCCCTTGCTACTTACTCCTGCCCTTAAAGCTGCGCACGTAGAAAATATCGCCGCCCTCACCTGGGGCACCGTCAAATACGGAAATTTCCTTTCAGCAATAATCAAATTCCTCGTCATTGCATTTGTATTGTTCCTCGTCATCAAAGGGCTAGGGTCAATCATGAAAAAGAAAGAAGTTATAGTGGTAGAAGAAAAACCTTCATCAACTGACCTCCTTCTCATGGATATCCGCGATGAACTGAGAAAAAGATAACGCCACTTCTTTCCTGCCCCTGCAGGAAACTCATCAAATCTTCAACATATGAAAGCAATTTTAATAGTCCTCGGACTTACAGTGACAGCTATGCCTGCAATTTCCCAGGATGCGACAGTAAAAGCCATGCAGGCGACAACTAATACCGCCATAAAAATTACAGATACACTAGCTGACAAAAACGGCTGGATCAAGGGCGGACTATTCAGCCTGAACCTGACCCAGGTAAGTAACAGCAACTGGATTGCCGCAGGCGGTGAAAAATTTTCCTTCTCAATAGCCTCGGCACTTAACCTTTACGCAACCAGGAGTTGGGGCAGAAACAAATGGGAGAATGTGTTAGATGTGAATTATGGTTTGATAAACACAACTTCCCTTGGAGTAAGAAAGGTGAATGATCGAGTAGATTTTTTCAGCAAGTATGGGTACTCCCCGGCTAACTGGAAGAATGTGAGTTTGGCTTCCCTGCTGCAATTTCGCAGTCAGCTCACGAGCGGTTATGAATACAACTATTTTGGCTCAGCAGTAAAAAGGAGGAACTCTGGCATCTTTGCCCCTGCCTACATCACGTTTGCTCCCATTGGAATTGACTGGCACCCGAAGGAATGGTTCTCAGTTTACGTATCGCCTGTAGTTGCCCGTTGGACGTTGACGACAAATGATCCCTACAGTTATGTTTCTCCAAATGGTGTTTTCAACGGAAACGTGGAAACGCCTCTCGCTACGCTGTATGGCGTTGATCCTGCAAAGAAAACACGCGGAGAGTTTGGGGCTTTTCTAACTGCCACCTTGAAAAAGGAGATCGCGAAAAACGTAAATTATTACAGTAAACTTGATCTATATTCTAACTACCTTAAAAATCCGCAGAACGTAGATTTGTTCTGGACAAACCAGGTCAAAATGAAGGTGAATAACTGGCTACAAGTGAGTTACACACTCGATTTATTGTACGATGATGATGTAAGGCAAAAACAGGTAACGCCGGGTGTAGTTCCTGAAAGTGTGGGTTTGCAGGTGTTATCCACATTGGGTGTTGGCTTTGCCGTCAAGTTGTAAATCTCTCCCAGCTTATTAATACATTTGCCCGCTTATTGCGGGGCATTTTTTATATTAAAAAATCTGACATTGAATACGGCTACTTACCAAATAAAATTAGACCAGTTCGAAGGTCCTTTTGATCTTTTACTCTTCTTCATCGAACGGGACGAACTGGATATTTATAATATTCCAATTACAAAGATCACTAACGACTTTCTTGATTTTATTCACCAAACGGAAAAACTGAATATTGAATTAAGCAGCGAGTTTATTCTCTTTATCAGCACACTGATGCGCATCAAAGCGAAGATGCTTATTCCAAGAAAAGAGATAGATGAACAAGGCAATGAAATTGATCCGCGCCAGGAACTGATTAACAAAATTTTAGAATACAAGAAATTCAAAGAAGCTTCTTTGAAAATGGCTCAACTGGAAGAAGTGAGGATGTTGATGATAAGAAGAGGGAACCTTCAAAAAGAGCTTTCGCAGATCGGTGAAGAAGCCGGAGAAGGTACAGAGATCCAGGCAGTGACACTTTTTAAGCTGATGAAGGCTTTTGAAAAAGTGGCCATGAAATTACACGAGCGCAACAACAAACCCGTGCATACCGTTGTGCAGTACAATTATACAATGGAGGGAAGCCGCGAGTACATGCTGGAAACCTGCCGGGTTGAAAAAAATGTTTCTTTTGAAAAGATCTTCGAGGTGTGTGAGAATCGGATCCACGCCATCTTTCTTTTCCTGAGCATGCTTGAATTGGTTCAACAAAAATACCTGATGCTGGTTACCGGCGAAGGCCGGAATAATTTTATCATTGAATTCAATGAACACCGCGAAGATGATTCAGATATGCAGCTCGACTATAATGAAATGACCAGTTTTTAAAACCCAGGGTCAATCACTTCTACAATATTCTTTTTTTAGATCAATTAAATACCCACAGCAGCATGGGCTTATCGCTGTGTTGTAAGTAAGTTGAGAGTTTAATCAAAAACATCGGCGAAACGGTAGGACAACCCCAGCTCGAACAAATTTTTTCAGGCCACACATCATCTTCGGGTACACATGGATGTGAGTGAAGGACGAGGAAACGTTTCATTGCATTATCATTGGTCGCATCCATTCCGTCAAGCTTGTAAGCAAGGCCAAATTTGCCCATGTAGGATCTCCCGACCTTATACCTTCCCAGGGATGTACACAGACTACCCACTTCATTGGAATATTGAACCGCGCTGCCTTGGATACGACCGCTTCCATTCGTAACCAGTCCCCTCGTGAGAGTGGAATCATTTGCGAGATCAAAAACAAAAAACCGCGGTCTGCCAGATGCAATGCTCATGTCAGCAAAAAAACATACGGAAGCATTCATTTTTTTGTCAGCCAGGAATTTTCGCAGCCCCGATGACCGAAGCCTTAGTCGCTCCAGGGTTTTAGCAACTTCATCAGCAGAAATGGAATCAGCTGGCAGCGACTTGGGAGCGCTTATTTTATCCTGCGGTTCTAATATCTTTTTATGAATTACAAATCCAAATAGCAACAAAAGAAAAACACCAATGCCCAACCTCATGCGAAAGATTTCGAATTAGATGCATGCGATGAAAACTTCCATAGGCAGTTTTTTATGTAGCATTCTGATTGCTCATTATTGGACATAAAAAAACCGGCTGTGAAGAGCCGGTTGATTCTATATTTTTTTAGCCCTTACTGAAAAAGGTTGCTGACACTTACAGTTGTTTTTGACAACTCCCGCAACACAGACGCAATTGCATTGGTATCCAACCCAATTTCTTCATACAATTGTTTCGGTGTACCATGCTCTACTAACCGGTCAGGAATTCCCATGATCTTCACATCAGCTTTATATCCATGCTCATTCATAAACTCCAGGATCGCACTACCAAATCCGCCAACAACAGTGCCGTCTTCAATGGTGATCACTTTGGAATATTTATTAAAGACTTCATGTAACAGGTCTTCATCGATTGGTTTTACAAACCGCAGGTCATAATGCGCAGGATTGATCCCTTCTGCTTTTACATCACGAATAGCGGCTGCAGCAAAATTGCCCGGGTGTCCAAAAGAAAGGATGGCAATCTCGTTCCCATCTTTTAATTTTCTTCCTTTTCCAATTTGTATTTCCTCAAAAGGAGTTTGCCATTCCGGCATCACGCCCTCACCGCGTGGATAGCGAATAACGAACGGATGAGTATTGGTTGAAAGCTGCGCAGTGTACATGAGGTTGCGCAGTTCCTTTTCATTCATCGGTGCACTTACAACCATGTTAGGAATACAACGCATATAGGCTATGTCATAACATCCGTGATGCGTAGGTCCGTCTTCGCCTACCAGGCCAGCACGATCCAAACAAAAAACCACCGGAAGTTTTTGAATCGCAACGTCATGGATCACCATGTCGTATGCACGCTGCATGAAGGAAGAGTAGATGTTACAGAAAACCCGCATTCCTTGCGTAGCAAGGCCGGCAGACAGGGTAACCGCATGTTGCTCACAAATACCAACATCAAATGCACGATGCGGCATTTTTTCCATCATGTATTTGAGAGAAGAACCACTTGGCATTGCAGGTGTGATGCCGATGATGCTGGCATTCATCTCAGCCAACTCAATGATGGTGTGACCAAAGACATCCTGATATTTGGAAGGCTGTGGAATATCAAATTTCTTTTTAACGATCTCACCCGTGATCTTATCAAAAAGCCCCGGGGCATGCCACTTGGTCTGGTCTTTTTCCGCGAGTGCATATCCTTTTCCTTTTACGGTTTTGATGTGTAAAATTTTAGGACCGGGAATGTCTCTGAGATCTGTCAAGGTATCAACCAACTTGTTGATATTATGTCCATCGATGGGACCGAAATAGCGAAGTTTTAATGCTTCAAACAAATTGCTGCTCTTGCTGACCATTCCTTTCAGGCTCGCCTCGAGCTTACTCGCCATGTCGCGGCTGAAATTTTTCCCAACCGGTAATTTTCCAAGGGCTTTCCAAACGTTGTCCCGAAGTTCATTGTATGTATGTGAAGTCGTAATGTCTGTAAGATATTCTTTCAGCGCCCCAACATTGGGGTCGATGCTCATACAGTTGTCGTTCAAAATTATGAGGACATTACTGTTTGCCGTGCCGGCATGATTCATCGCTTCAAAAGAAAGCCCGGCTGTCATAGCGCCATCACCAATAACAGCAATGTGCTGCCTGTCTTTTTCCCCTTTATAAAAACTGGCCATGGCCATGCCCAATGCAGCACTTATAGAAGTGGAAGAATGGCCAACGCCGAAGGTGTCATACTCACTTTCACTCCGGTTGGGAAAACCGCTAAGACCGTGGTATTTGCGATTGGTTGGGAAAGTATCCCGGCGGCCGGTTAAAATTTTGTGGCCATAAGCCTGGTGCCCTACGTCCCAAACAAGCTGGTCGTAAGGAGTATTAAAGACGTAATGAAGGGCAACACTTAATTCAACAACCCCAAGACTGGCCGCAAAGTGACCGCCGTGAACGCTTACGACATCTATGATATATTGCCGAAGCTCATCGCATACCTGGTGTAGCTCCTCTTTTTGTAATTGCTTAAGGTCGTGAGGGTTATCAATTTTACTAAGAAGTTTACCTGCTTTAATTTCCATTTTGCAAATTTTGCGCTGTAAAGGTAAGTTTTTTAGGGCGCTACCGTTTTACCAAACAATTTTAAACGAATTAAGTTGAGCCTTATTATACTGTGCCAGCCGTAGTTTTAACCGCCTGACCCAAAAGCGTTAAAGGCAGTTTTCAGGCTTTCACTTTTTCGGCTTTTACATATTTCATCATCTTCAAAATAAGATCCGGATTTGGGCAATTGGCAAAATAGTGGGCTGTTTCATCGAGTGAACATACCCCGGGGTAGTCACCAGCCTTGAGATCCATATCCTGGATGACCTGGAAATGCAAATGCGGCGGCCAATCGCCGTTCTCATTTGGCGCTCCAAAATGTGCGATCACCTCTCCCCTGGTGAAATATCGCCCTTCCGACAAGGGGGCAAGGTCCGCCAGGCTCACATGGCCATACAAGGTGTGAAAGGATATGGTATCGAGTTGATGTTGCATAATGATGGTTGCACCATAATCGCCAAAATTGCTGTTGTAGGCAAAACTGTGCACCATCCCGCCAAGCGGCATAAAAACTTCGGTACCTGCCGGTCCCCAGATATCAATTCCTAAATGAATGGAACGTCCCGTAGTGGGAGAAATGCCGGCTGGCGGTATGGTTCTGCCTTCAACTGAAACGGTGTCAAAAAGGTTACTTCTTTTATACAGCACGCGGTTCTCGCGGTATCCGCCGATCCCATAAGTTGAATGGGATGATTTCAGTTCCTTCTCCACATAACTGGAAAACTGGGATGTATCGGAGAGGTCGATCTGCCGCAGATCAGCATTGTGTTCAGTAAAGTCAAGCGGGAGCAATTTGTGCTTTCCCGGTTCAAAAGCCACTACCGGGTGAAAATTTGTTTTGTGCCGTTCCAGCACCAGTGCTATTTCACTTATCATTTAATGAAGGTAGCTCAAGTTTCAGAATCAGGCCCTGCCGCCAGCAACCGTTTTTGACCTAACATCAATAACTGTGCAAGCCAGGTTATCAGACACGACGGTTCCCATTGTTTCGGGAGGTTTGTCTAGAGAAAAGAGATTCCTTAAAGGCCAAGTACGGCAAACACCGCAAAGTGATCAGAAGCGAACCTTCCCTGCCAGGTTTGAGAAATGGTTGCGTGTTTCAACACTTTCCATTTATTTTTCAGGAAAATGTAGTCTATAGGAGCATCGTGGATTTCCTTTGCGCCGAATGCGTTAAAGGTGCCGGACGGACCATAATGTGGAGTACTTGAAATTTCCATCGAGTTTGTAAGGCGAAGGTTGTTACCCGGATCTAGGATAACGCGGATCGGTTCATCCGTTGGTTGGGCATTAAAGTCGCCAGTGATCACTGCGGGTGTACGCCCCGCAATTTCATTCACTTTGTTAAGGAGTATCTCCGCACTTTTTTTCCTGGCTACCTGGCCGATGTGATCAAAGTGCGTATTAAAAGCAAAAAATATTTTGCCCGATTTTTTTTCGCGAAACTGAGCCCAGGTTACGATCCTGGTGATTGCAGCATCCCAACTTTTGCTTCCCGGTTGAGTCGGAGTTTCCGAAAGCCAAAAAGTTTCTGACTTCAGCATTGCTAGTTTGGTTGTGTCATAAAAAATAGCCGAATACTCACTTTCCTGTTTGCCATCACCGCGGCCAACACCAACATAATTGAATTTCTTGAGGCGTTCTTTCAGGTCGACCATTTGTTCATGCAAGGCTTCCTGCACCCCCAGGAGTTGTACCTCGTGAAATAGAACCTGGGAGGCAACATGATCCTTCCGAAGCCGCCAGGCATTTAAACTATCCCGCTCAGTGCTATAGCGAATGTTGAAGGTCATCACATTGATCTGTTGCGCTTCAGCAAGCAACAAACTCAAAACAAAAGTGGAAAGCAAGACAAACATTTTCATGTGGAAAAGTTTTGGCCAAATATAAATATAGTTTCGGGGCGGCTTGTCAAAATGCTTGATTGAAAAAGTTATTTAGCCTGGCACAATTAAAAACTAAAATGCTTTTTTACCTGCGTGGAATTACTTCTTCCCTGGGCAGGAATGATACCGGGTGGATAATTTATATCGAAGTCGGAAGTCACCGGCAAACCGATGGAAGAAGCCGTAATTACCAGGTTAAGTTTCTCTCCTTGCATCAAACGAAATTGAGCATCAAATCCTTTTTCACCCGGGGCATAGAAGGTTAAATATTTTGGAGATGTGCCAGTAACCGGCGTGACAGCTTTTCCGTTGATGGATACAAAGTTTGCTCCTGCAGCGTTTGCTATTTCCACACCAAGCAGGTTAACGCCAGGACGACCTATATCAAAATGAATTGACAGTTTCCGCAGCTCATTTTCAATGGTGTCAGTTGTAAGGCTGGCAATTGGAGCAGGAATTGTTTGCAGCGGTGCATCGACCATTACCGCAGTTCGCGTACCCGATCTTTGATCGACCTTTCCTTGAAAAAAGCGGCTGGTGAATTGGTCGGTGGAGGAAAAGTCGGACCGCCAGCTCGCTTTCAGTGAATCCGCGTCCATTGAGTAATACAGGCTTGAGGGTAATGGGTGCTGTTGCGTATACCCCGCACTGGTATGAGCGGCGATCAAAGCAGCAATGGCACAAAGAAAAGCAAAGACTGGCACCAGGGGCAACTTATAATTAAAAGTCTGAAAGATGATGGGCATAGCCATACCAGCTAAGAGAGCAGTCCCTACCGCAATAAAAGGAAGATTTTCTCCTAGCGCAAACGCAATAAAGCCGTAATAAATGATCGGCGAGAGCAAACAAATAGCAGGAAGTACGCCGGCAAAATTTAGCAACCTCCATTTAAATTCTTGTTCACTTAATCTCAATTTTCTTACCATGAAAAAGCATTGAACAGGAATGATAAAAAGCAGGGGGATAAAGAGGAGATAACTTGCAGAAGGCACGGCGTACTGCATTAAATTCATCAGGATAACCAGTAGGAACAGGATACTTCCATACAGGGTGGCCGGTTGCACTTTACGGGATAATAACCAGTAAAGCATTGAAACGACTGAAACGGCCAGCGCTGCCATGGCGCCAAAATACCAATGACTGTTGTAAGAGTTGTTCTCATCAAAGTGTTTGTACAGCGGATAAAATTTAATAATGATCTTGAGCAGAAATGACGAGAAGAAATAAACGATCGCAAGTCCAAGCGGGAATATGAAACTGCTTAAAGCCAGGGAAGAAACTTTAAAAATTCGCTTCCTAAAGCCAAGTAATATGTAACCCACGAAGCACAGATTCGTCAGCACAACAAGAATGATATTCCAGGATGCAGGATAATGAATGAAATGGTACCCGAGCGTATTAAAATATGTACGGTCTGGTGCTTTAGTATCGGTGATATCGAGTTGTCCGAAATGACGGGCAAGGCTGATCATATTTTCACCATGATGTTGCAGGCTGCGCAGATCAAGGTTTCCGGGCTTATCATTCATACTATGGTAATTGGAAAAGCCATCGATGAATGCGTTATTCAGCCCGGTAATACCTGCATCTTTAAAAAGGGTATAGTCTGTAGCATTGGGAAGATTTTTATATATCTCATACCCAAGCGAATTTGCAAAAGGATAAGCGGCGCCTGTAGCATACCCGGTTACTGCCCAACCGTTGCGGGGATTCACTTCGAACATGTTACTTGGACCGGCATTTCCCCTGCCTTCGAAGTTGATGACGATCGCTATGTCCTTCAAAAAAGGATGGGATTCCACGAAAGTTTTGGCTCCCAACAATCCAACTTCTTCGCCATCGGTAAATAACAACAGCAGATCATTTTTTAAAGGAGAAGAATGATTCAAGGCCCTTGCGGTTTCAAGCATGGCGGCCACACCAGCCCCATCGTCACCGGCGCCACCGGTGTTTGGCTCTGTATCGTAATGAGCCATTAATACAATGGTTTTGCCGTTACGGGGTCCGGCTTTACCGGCCAGTATATTCTGAATGTTCGCAGCCTGCACCGCATTGCGCCTGGTGCGAACTGATGTTGCTGATTGCAATTCAACCTTAAACCCTAACTGCGTACATGCGTTGATGATGTAGTCCCGAACAAATTCTTGTCGTGCGGACCCGGTGCTGTGCGGCAAAGCTGATATAGAATCAACGTGGATGGCAGCTCTTTTTACCGAAAATGCAGAATCAACGGTAAGGTCCTTTTGAATAGCAGGCGGGAATGTCGCACGGATGGAAATAAAAACCATGAACAAGACCAGCAAGAAGATAAGCAGGGACGCAGATTTATACATAATGTTGGCTGATTACATGAGCATCTCACATACCCATTCACAAATATAACCAGGCAAGTTGATCCTTCTCTTTACTTCACATCAGGGAAAGGCGTGCAAGCACGGCGTCACCTTTAGTGCCTGGTAAATGGTAGGCAGCGGATTGCTTTTGAAAAGCAGATTGGTAATAGGATCCCGACTGGGTGGGAGTCGTGCAGGTTTAAGCTGGAGCAGCTTGACTTGAACGAACAAAAATTTCAGACAAGTCAACTTTGACGTGTTGTGCTAAGTGCTCTTCAAGGAGGTTTGCAAAGGCTTCAAAATAAGCGACAGCATCCGCCCGCTGATTGCGCTTTAACCAACGGAAGCCACCTTCCAGGTTTTTCAATACGGCTTTATCACCGAGGTATTCAATATTGTGGATGTCGGTTGGAGTTAACCCGATTGCTTCGAGTTTTGATATGATGAGGCTAAGAGGAGCATTAGTAACGGGGCAAAATTCTTCCGCCAACTCGGTCCACTCACCTGCACCCGTATGCGCATACCGCAATATTTCGTCTTTACTGAAGCGGGTAACAACCTGTACTAAATTGCCACAGTTGCAGGCGCCATGATGTCCCCACGCATAATCAGATCCGGTCTTTAAGCGTTGTGCCGTTTCCCTTAAAGCGGCAATGAGTTCAAGTGTAGGTTTTGCCATAATAGTGCTTTATAATAAAAACAAAATACCGGGCTTTTTGTTTGAAATGAAGTGCAATGCACCCCCCCTAAATCACCACATTGACCATTTTGTTCTTTACATAAATGATCTTTTTGGGAGCTTTTCCATCGAGCCATTTTTTAATGACCTCATTTTCCAGGATCAATTGCTCCACATCCTGTTGCGTTGCATCCAAGGCTATATTGAGGTTTGTGCGCACTTTACCGTTTATAGAAACCGGGTAGTCTTTGGAACTTTCAACCAATAAAGCCGGATCATAAACCGGGTATATGGATTTTGTTGCGTCTTCGCCGACAGGCGAAACGGCGACACCTATTAATTTGCACAGCTCAGCACTAATGTGTGGCGCATATGGTGAAAGCAAGAACAGTAAAGGTTCAAGTATTTGCTTCTTGTGACATTTTAGGTCCGCAAGTTCATTCACGCAGATCATAAAAGTACTCACCGCTGTATTGAAGCTAAACCGTTCCGTATCTTCTTCGATTTTTTTTATGGTGCGGTGTAGTACTTTCAATTCAGCCTGGGTAGGTGCCTCATCATTCCAAACCTTACCTTTCATCTCATCAAAAAACAATCGCCATAGCTTCCGCAGGAAACGATGTACACCCTCGATGCCTTTTGTGTCCCAGGGCTTGCTGGCCTCAACCGGGCCAAGGAACATTTCATACATGCGAAAGGTGTCAGCACCATATTTTTCACAAAGCTCATCTGGATTATCTACGTTGTATTTAGACTTCGACATCTTCTCTGATTCTTCTTTCAGGTAGATGTATTCTTCGCCGTCTTTTGCGAGCCAGTTAATTGAAGCGGCCGGTGCTTCCACACCCCCCGCAGCGACATTTTCCTCCAATGTTTTTCTTAATAATTTCCCGGTACTGTCTACACATTTATGACCGTAACGAAAACGCAGTAAACTACCGTTAGAAGTTTCTTTTTCATAAGAGCTGATGACAGCAGCCGAATTGCCGGATTCTGCAACATTAAAAAAGTAAGACTTACCAGTGATCATCCCCTGGTTCACCAGTTTTTTAAAGGGTTCATCATGACCGATAAATCCCAGGTCATACAAGACCTTTGTCCACATACGGCTGTACAATAAATGACCGACCGCATGTTCAGTGCCACCTATGTAAATGTCAACCTGGCCCCAATAATCGCTGGCCGAACGGTCGCAAAAATTCTGCGAATTATGTGGATCCATATACCGAAGGAAATACCAGGAGGAGCCCGCATAACCAGGCATAGTACTTGTTTCTCTTCGACCGGCCGGCGTGTTCGTCCAGTCGCTCATATTTGCCAGGGGCCCTTCGCCATTCGGCCCCGGGCCATATTTTTCAGCATGAGGTAATTCAAGTGGCAGTTCAGCGGCATCCAGTGGAACAGCGATTCCGTCAGTCCATAGGATTGGAAAAGGTTCGCCCCAATAACGCTGGCGGCTAAAGCCCGCGTCCCGCATCTTATAGTTTACCTGGCGCTTGCCGATACCCATCGATTCTATTTTGTCGTTAGCGACCGTAATGGCATCCTTCATAAGCAACCCATTCAGAAACCCGGAATTTTCCAACTGCGCATCTTTCGTTGGGTTCGCTTCTTCGCCATTGAAATATTCCCCAATGATATTAGTAATAGGAATATTAAAATACTTTGCAAAAAGGAAATCACGCTGGTCGCCGCATGGCACGCCCATGATAGCACCAGTTCCATATCCTGCCAATACATATTCCGCGATCCAGATTGGAATTTGCCGGCCATCAAACGGGTTGATAGCATAAGCACCGGTGAAACAGCCCGTGATCTGTTTCACTTCGGATAGCCGTTCCCGCTCACTCCTGCTTTTTACATAGGTCAGGTAGGTTTCAACGGCATTCTTTTCTTCGCTTGTCGTAATAAGTTCCACCAGTTCATGTTCGGGAGCAACCACCATAAAATCGACGCCAAAAATTGTGTCTGGTCGCGTCGTATAAACCCTTAGAACCTGGTCACTGTCTGTAATAGCAAAGTCCATTTCCGCCCCCTGGCTTTTACCGATCCAGTTGCGTTGCATTTCTTTCATGGCTTCACTGAACTCCACCGTTTCTAGACCGGATAATAACCGGTCAGCATATTCGGTAATGCGCAGGTACCATTGACGCATTTTTTTCTTTTCAACCGGGTATCCACCTCGCTCGCTCAAACCATTGACCACCTCATCATTTGCAAGCACTGTCCCCAATGCCTCGCACCAGTTTACCTCTCCGTAAGAACTAAACGTCAGGCGATAATCCATCAGGATCTCCTGCTTTTTTTGTTCGTCAAACTCATTCCATTCGGCTGCGGAAAAATTCAGCGTTTTATCTCCCGGGCAGGGATGATTGACGGTTCCGTCATTATCAAAAATTTCGAGGAGAACGGAAATGCGTTCAGCCTTCCCCGTTATGCGATTGTACCAGCTATCAAAAATTTGCAGGAAGATCCATTGCGTCCATTTGTAATACGCCGGATCGCTGGTGCTTACTTCGCGGCTCCAGTCGTAACTAAAACCAATTTTATCGAGTTGGCTGCGAAAAGTTGCTATGTTCTTTTCCGTCGTAACCGCGGGATGTTGCCCTGTTTCCAGCGCATACTGCTCGGCAGGCAAACCGAAACTATCGTAGCCCATCGGGTGAAGGACATTGAATCCTTTGAGGCGTTTGTACCTGCTGTAAATATCACTTGCAATGTATCCAAGGGGATGTCCTACATGTAATCCAGCACCGCTGGGATAAGGGAACATATCCAATACATAAAACTTCGGCTTCGAAGAATCGTTTGAAACCTTATAAGTGTTATTCTCTTTCCACCTGTTCTGCCAGTCGGCTTCAATTTTTTTAAAGTCGTATTCCATCTGTTGTTGATGATTGTAATTACCAGGATCATTGGGGCGAAGTAAAAATGCCTGCCTTCAGAAGCTGATTGGTTTATAAATCGATCATGATCAATATCCCCCGACCCCGGAACTGTGAAAGAAAAGTTATTTACTACAATTCGGAAGAAGATATAATCTAAATAAAAAATATATTTGGCCGGCGCTCGTTTTGTAGTGGGCAAAAGTACAGTAAAGCAGGTAAAAACCTTTATTTTTGCGGCCTTGCATTTTTCAAAACTTATCGAAAACAGCACCGACAATAAATCAGATACCACATGGCTCAATTTGGAAAATCAACCTCATCAAAACGCAGTAAGCCTTCTTATGTAATGGCGATTATCGGTGTCGCGTTGGTCCTGTTCCTCTTCGGAATTGTAGGATGGTTGTTTTTGAATCTTAAAAAATCGGGAGAGATGTTCCGGGAGAATATCCAGGTTCACGCCTGGATCAGCCCTTCAGCTTCCAAAAAACAAATCGATTCTTTGCAAACTTATATAGCGGCACTTCCCTACGTTAAATCAGCAGAATATGTGACGGAAGAAAAAGCGGTAGAAAAATGGAACGCACAAAATGATAGTTCCTGGCGCAAGTTCATTACAAATAACCCATTGCCGGAAAGCATCGATTTTTATGTTAAAGCCGACTACATGGACAAGGATAGCCTGGCAATTCTGAGTAACTATCTCGACAGCAACTACACGGGGGTAATGTCTGAATTTCAGTATCCAAAAGAAACCGTGGGTTATGTAAGTTCTTATACCAAATACATCGCTGCAGGCATCCTGGTCTTTGCGATCATTCTTTCTATTATCGTCATCATTTCAATTGATAATACCATTCGCCTGGCCATGTACAGCAACCGCTTCCTTATCAAAACGATGCAGATGGTTGGTGCAACGAGGGGCTTCATTGCGAAGCCACTGAATGTACGGGCTATTTTAAATGGTCTTATTGCCGCAATAGTGGCCATTGTCGCAGTCTTCGGTTTTATCCTTTTAGTTGAAAATTTTGTCCCCTGGTTACGTCTGCTTCGGGACACAACGAATATGGCACTGATCATTGCCGGCATCCTTATCTTAGGAATTACCATCTCACTGGTAAGCACGCACCGGTCCGTTTTGAAATACCTGCAAATGAAGCTGGACGACCTTTATTAAGGCTGCCACCATCATTTTGCTGATTTACAGTTATTTTGCACCAAATTTTGGAAATGAGTACGATTAAAAAACAACAACCATCGATCACGAAAGGCTTGTTCGGTAAAGAAAACTACCTGATGATGTTGGCAGGTTTAGTAGTTATGGCCTTAGGCTTTTTCCTTATGGCTGGTGGTAAAAGTACCGACCCGGGTGTTTTTAACGATGATGATGTTTATAGTACAACGCGTATTACTATTGCTCCATTATTGATCATCGCTGGATTTGTGATCGAGATCTTTGCAATAATGAGAAAACCGAAAGAGATTTAATTCCTATTTTGCTTGGAAGGAAGTGCCGGTGCTCCTTAACTTGAAAACTGTGTAACGACAGCTTTGTAATAGACTTACTCAATGCGATGGTTAGCATCGCATTTTTTATTACGCCTAATTAATTAAACCTATCAAAAATCCGTGAACGCCGGCTCCGGCAAGAACCCCGGCTTCGCTAACATTTGTATTACACACCATGAATACCATTCAATCAATTATAGTCGCGATCGTAGAAGGACTCACTGAATTTTTACCGGTATCCTCAACCGGTCACATGATCATCGCAGAAAAATTACTGGATATCCAGGAAACGGAATTCACCAAGGTTTTTACCGTAGCGATCCAGTTGGGGGCTATCCTTGCAGTGGTGGTGCTTTACTGGAAAAAGTTTTTTGATTTTAAAAACTGGCAGTTTTACGTGAAGCTATTCGTGGCCGTTATACCCGCACTGTTGTTCGGGTTTTTATTTTCTGATAAGATAGATGCGCTCCTCGAAAGCGCATTGACCGTCGCGGTATCGCTATTGGTCGGCGGAATTATTTTGTTGTTCATCGACAACATGTTTAATCACCCCACCATTGATTCAGAAAAAGAGGTAGGCTATAAGCAGGCTGTGATCATTGGAATCTGGCAATGCGTGGCCATGATCCCTGGCGTAAGCCGTAGCGCTGCATCGATCATCGGAGGTATGCAACAGAAACTTACTCGTAGTGCCGCCGCTGAATTTTCATTCTTCCTCGCCGTTCCCACGATGCTGGCAGCAACGGTTTACAAATTATACAAACACTTTAAGGAAGTAGGCGCTTTCACTTCCCATGAAATTACCCAGCTTGCGATTGGCAACCTGGTAGCGTTCATCGTGGCGTTGCTGGCCATTAAATTCTTTATTGGATTCCTCAAAAAATTTGGTTTTAGGATTTGGGGAATTTACCGAATCATTGCCGGCATCATTATGCTGCTATTGATCTGGCAAGGCATTATCCGGTAAACAACGAATTTGTTGCATGTATAATTTGATTAATTTCATTAGGTTGATTCCCTTGTACCATCAAAATGAATTTACTAAATGCTGACTGCTCCTAAAAAGGTACTGAACGGTTGGGCCATGTACGATTGGGCCAATTCAGTGTACAACCTGGTAATTACCACCACTTTCTTTCCAGCCTATTACGCAGCAGTGACCGGTACGCACAACCCTGCGTTTAAAGACGGGATAAGTTTTCTCGGCCGCAATTTCGTAAACACAGAATTAAAGGATTATGTGCTCGCTGTTGGATTTATCGTGATCGCCTTCCTGTCGCTAATACTATCATCCATCGCGGATTATAAGGGGAACAAGAAGAATTTCATGCGGTTCTTTTGCTACATGGGCGCTTTAAGTTGTGCCCTCATGTATTTTTTTGATAAAGATCATGTGACGATCGGACTGTTGTGTTTTATGTTTGCCGGGATCGGGTTTTACGGCAGCCAGGTTTTTTACAATTCATACTTGCCGGAGATCGCTGCAGAAAAGGACCGGGACAGGATAAGTGCCCGCGGTTTTAGTTTTGGGTACATTGGTAGCGTGATCATGCAAATGATCGGTTTTGGCCTCGTGATCATGATGCCAAACAGCGAACTGCCGCTTAAACTTACTTTCCTGTTAGTGGGCATCTGGTGGGTGTGTTTCGCACAGATCACCTTTAATGCCTTGCCAAGCAGCCCGAAAACAGAACGCAAAACAAAGAAAAATGCCCTGGTGAATGGCTTTCACGAGTTAAAAATAGTTTGGGACCAGCTGATCCATCTCCCGGTTTTGAAAAGATTTCTTGGTGCGTTTTTCTTCTATAGTATGGGTGTTCAAACGGTGATGCTTGTAGCCATTGATTTTGGTATTAAAGAATTGAAACTTCCCAATGAGAAACTGATCATTACCGCAGTGATCATTCAACTCGTTGCCATCCTGGGGGCGATTGGCATGTCGCGCCTTTCAACAATACTTGGAAACATCCGCGTGCTCATACTCACGGTTTTACTGTGGATAGGTGTTTGTATTGGCGGCTACTTCATCACAACGGAAACGCATTTTTATATCATCGCTTCCTTGGTCGGTTTGGTGATGGGCGGCATCCAATCGCTCAGTCGTTCAACTTATTCCAAGTTTATGCCCGAAACAAAAGACACTGCCTCATTCTTTAGTTTTTATGATGTTACCGAGAAGATGGCCATTGTGATCGGGTTGTTTACTTTCGGGTTTATCGAAGGCGTGAGCACGATTCGAAATTCAATTTTATCACTCGTCATCTTTTTCGTGATTGGTTTCTTTTTGCTCGTCCTCACATCTCTAAAGGAAAGGCAATTGCGAAGAATGCCTCAAGATGTGCCGGTTAGTTAGGCAATGAGTCTAGCTCTCAAATTTTTTACTCCCAATTCAAATCATGAAACTTCATACGATCAATACCGGTTATTTCAAATTGGATGGTGGTGCCATGTTTGGCGTGGTCCCTAAAAGCATGTGGAATAAATTGAATCCTGCGGATGAAAATAATATGTGTAGCTGGGCGCTGCGCTGCCTTCTTATCGAAGACGGTGACCGAAAAATTTTGATCGATACCGGGATGGGCGACAAACAGGATCCAAAGTTTTTTGGCCACTATTATTTGCATGGTGATAATTCCCTGGACCAATCGCTTGCAAACATTGGGCTTAAAAAAGATGATATTACCGACGTCATTCTTACGCACCTGCATTTCGATCACTGCGGCGGAAGCATTGTAAAAGTTGGAGACAAATACCTACCAGCGTTTAAGTATGCAACCTATTGGAGTAATGAGCGCCATTGGAAATGGGCGACGGAACCCAATGAACGTGAAAAAGCCAGTTTCCTAAAAGAAAATATATTGCCGATTAAGGCGTGCGGCCAGTTGAAAATGGTTGAGCTGCCCGCTGCGGAAACGGAGCAGTCGACGGAGTTACAAGAGTGCACATTTATACCGGGTATATCACTGGTAATTGTAAACGGGCATACCCGGGCAATGATGCTACCGAAGATTAACTACAAAGGGCGAACGATTGCTTTTATGGCGGATCTTTTGCCATCGGCAGCACATCTTCCGCTGCCCTATGTAATGGCCTATGATATGTTTCCCCTAACTTCTCTACAGGAAAAGAAAAGTTTTTTGCAGGTTGCTGCCGACAATAATTATGTGCTGTTTTTTGAACATGATCCTGTTTACGAATGCTGTGACCTTAAGGTAACGGATAAGGGTATCCGCATGAATGATCATTTCAAACTGGAAGATATTTAGCAGGTTATTTACCGCGAATGCTGATCAAAGAAGTCAAGGGATAGCGCAGGTTTTTGTACCCGTACATATCGACTTTCACACTGCCTACACTGATCGGACTTTCAACACGGAGAACGAGGTGGTTTGGATCATCGCTCACCCATACCGTCATTTTTTCTCCCCCCTGGAACATGGTGCCTTTTATAAGGAGCGGTTTAAATTTGATAGCACGGAATTTTCCATACCTGGTCTTCACTTCTTCTTTTCCGATGTAGCGGATGTATAGGTGATATACCTCATCATCGAGGAACATATCGAAAGGAATTTTATCACCCGGCTTATACTTATCAAAATTGATATTGCGTGCGTAGTACATTGCACTAACTACATCCTGGATACAGGTTGGAGTTTTGAAAACTCCCTTAGTGCTTACCGCGGTTCCTGCTCCCTGGTTAAAGGTTACATTGTTATAAATCTTATAACCGCCCTCATCAACATTTCGGATAAATTTCAGCGGCAACATGGTCGCTGTATCGATGTATGATTCGTAGCGATCCCTTACTTTAAAAAAATTATCAAAGAATGAGTAAGACTTTCCATCCCCAACACAGTGGTAAACCGTTTTTCCATTGAAGCGTTCGAGACTGGTAGTGAATGTCGCCTCGCCGGCGCCAATATACATGCCGAGTGAATTGTAAAACACCTTCATGGTAACCGCCTCGCCTGCCCGGAATGCAGTATTTTTTATACCACAAAATGTGTCGGATTCAGGTTGCCCTTGTTGGGTAAACGTGAAAAGACCTGTGAATAGAAAAACCGCTTTTAAAAATATGTTCATTTCTCTTTTACTATTTTGACACTCAAAATCAACAGGCTGCCAACGATTGCTGGTAAAACAATGTTAATTAACCAGATGCCCAGTGATGCAGTTCCTACACCAAGTTCGTTTGTTGTGAACGCTTTAAAGATAGCCCAACTTGCGCTCACCCTAATCGGCAGATCAACAAAACCGATCGTAGGTGCAACGGCCATTACAAGGTAAAATATTGAAAGCAGCCAGAAACAAAGGACTAACGCTATGTCGATCTGCATAACCTGCAAGAGCAAAACATACTGGGCAATAAAAACCATGTAGCGAATAAATGATAAAAATAAGATCTGTAATAAACTCCTGTCATCAAATTCATCCAACACCCTGATGTGATTCACTACCTTTTGAAAACTGGGAAGTTTTTCTAAAGTGCGAACTAACCAGCCCAGGCGCAGGTAAAACAACAGCAGTAATACTGTGAGCCCAATGCTAAGATAAATTAGTACGTCACCCCAAAATTCAGGTAAAACCTTTCCGAGACTACTATTATTGTGTGAAAGATATCTTAAATATAAAAGGCCGATACAGCCCATCACCATGGTAACTAACAGTTGACTCAGACTGCCAACTAACGTGAGTGAGATGGCTTTTATCCGATGCTCTTCCTTTACATACAATATACGTCCGCCATATTCACCAATACGGTTTGGAGTAAGCATAGTTACACTACACCCGGCAAGAACCGACTTAAGCGCCCGCCCAAACGAAAATGCCTGCACATGATTCACCAATAACTGCCACTTACGCGTTTCTATTCCCCAATTGGCGAGCATCAGGAGAATGACCATCCAAAATTTCCAGCTTCGCCAGCTAAGCATAATTTGCTCCCAACGGAGCGAAAGGTCTGGCTGGCGATCAATTTGACGGTATAAACTCCAGGAAAGAATCAGGAAAAGTATAGGGCCGAAAAAGTAATTAACTAATATCTTGATTGGTCTGGTCAAACGATGTTATTGTCTTGCCACAACTGATACCCATCGCTTATCCAAACCGGGCTATCGTATAAAAGAGATTTGGAAAAAACCTGTGGCATTATTGCTGAAGCGATGATTACGATAAAATAAGTAGGTTTACAACGCAAGTTTAGTTTAAATCCAGTTAATGCATTAAATCAGATATAAGACCTTGGAAATCAAACCAAAAATAATTTTAGGCATCGACCCGGGTACAGTTGTTATGGGGTACGGTCTCATCGAGATCAGGGGCACTACTTTGACACTGCTCGAAATGGATATTTTAAGGCCTGGAAGTACCGAAGATCCTTACCGCAAACTGCAGCTGATATATAACACCGTAAGTGGACTGATCATAAAATACAAGCCGGATGTGTTCGCTATTGAAGCGCCATTTTTCGGGAAGAACGTACAAAGTATGCTAAAACTGGGCCGGGCCCAGGGAGTGGCCATTGCTGCTGCCATGCGTCACGGACTGGACGTAACCGAATATTCTCCAAAAAAAATAAAGCAATCTGTAACGGGTAATGGCAATGCCAGTAAAGAGCAGGTGTTAAAAATGTTGCAGCGTTTGCTCTCCTTCGATGAAGACCCGCGTTATTTTGATGCTTCCGATGCGCTGGCAGTTGCGGTATGTCACTACTTCCAGGAAAAAACTTTTAGTATCTCAGGGGGATCAAAAGTGAATGGATGGGAAGAGTTTTTGCAAAAGAACCCTGCCCGCTTAAAAAAATAGCTTTTGCAATTCTAAGTTGTCATTGCCTGAACAATTGATTGTTGTATCTCCTTGAATTCTTCCTCCGATAATTTTAGTTTGGGATTGGCAAAATTCAGATCATTGGCCGAATTGATAGGCAAAAGATGAATATGGGCATGTGGCACATCGAGCCCGATAACGATCATTCCACATCGGTTGCAGTTAGATGATTTTTCTATGGCATGCGCAATTGGTTTGGCGAACACAAGCATTCCGGCTAAGTATTCGTCGGTAAGATCAAAGATTTTATCGGTTTCAACCTTTGGAACCACGAGGACATGGCCTTTTTTTAAAGGAGCTATATCGAGGAAAGCAAAAAACTGTTCATTTTCCGCGATCTTATAACTAGGAAATACCCCCGCGATCAATTTTGAAAAGATGGTCATACATTTTTTAATTTAAAAATAAGCAACAAAAAACCCATCCGCGAGCGAATGGGTGAAGAAGTTTTGATTGGTTCTCTTACAGGGTAATATTCTCAACCTTGAACTTAAGATTCCCGGCAGGCACAGTAACTTCAGCTACTTCACCTATCGCCTTTCCCAATAAACCCTTGCCTATTGGCGAAGTCACGGAAATTTTACCCAATTTCAGATCAGCTTCCTTTTCAGATACGATCTGGTAGGTAGCCTTCTTTTTAGTACCCATATTGGTAACAGTCACCTTGGTGAGGATAGAAACTTTGCTGGTGTCAATATTTGTTTCGTCAAGAATGCGCGCTGTGGCAATAACACCTTCCAGGTATTTAATTTTTGCTTCCAGCATACCTTGTGCTTCCTTCGCCGCATCGTATTCTGCATTTTCTTTTAGATCTCCTTTTTCCCGGGCTTCGGCAATGGCCCTGCTTGCTGCTGGACGGTCCACACTTTTCAGCTGGTGAAGTTCTTCTTTCATCTGTTCGAAGGTGTCCTTTTTGACATAATTCGTCTCGCTCATACACTACTTTTTTTAGAGTAAATAGAAAAAAAATACAACGCCCTGGGAACCCCAAAGCGTTGTATGCTGCAAATATAATCAAATTCCTAAATACCCAACTTGGCGAGCACTACGGTACTCATCTTGTAAAAGGCTTCGTGGCTATATCCCGCAATGTGGGGCGTTACAATAACATTGGGCTGAGCCGTCAAAAAATTGAGCTGTTCCTGCTGCACCTCAGTAAGGGAATCTATTTTTTCATTTTCCAGCACATCCAGTGCTGCGCCGGATAATCTTTGCTCTTGCAGCGCCTTTATCAGAGCGCTTGTATCCGTAACTCCTCCGCGACTCGCATTCACAAAAACCGGCTTTTGACCGAGCCCTTCAAAAAAAGCTTCATTCGCAAAATGACTTGTCTCGCTGGTCAAAGGCAGGTGAAGGGTAATCACATCTGAATAGCGGCAAACCTGTTCAAGACTGGCCTCTTTGATATGCCCATGGGCAAAGCCAAACTTATACTTATCATATGCTAACACCGTTACTCCAAACGAACCCAGCAATTTCGCAACAGAACTACCTGTGTTTCCATAACCGATGATTCCCACGGTTTTGCCAGCCAATTCAGTGCCACGGTTGGAATCGCGGTTCCATTTACCCTGTTTGACTTCGTCGAAACTAAACCCGATGTTGTTCATCAGGTTAAGGATCATGCCCAATACATGTTCTGCGACTGCATTACGATTACCTTCAGGACTGCTTTCACACTGAATTCCTTTTTCAAGGGCATATGGAACATCAATAAGTTCCATACCACTTCCAAGACGGGCAATCCATTTAAGCTGGTTCGCCTGTTCAAGCATCGGACGGTCGATCTTTAAGCGTGTGGTGACAACCAAGCCATGAACTGCATGAATTTTACCGCAAAGTTCGTCGTAATTGATCTGTGGTTCGTACGCTACTTCGTAACCCTTCCTCTCTAAAGTTTCTTTTAGAACGTCATGCGTTTTCGCAGTGATAAGCACCAGCTTTTTTTCTGAATATTCGCTACCTGTATGCATTGAAGACTAGAAATTGAGCTGTAAAAATGTATTAAAAGCAGCAAGTTGTGCTGTAAGTTTCTTTTGTAAGAACAAAGAGTTTATGATTACGACTTGATTCGTGGCATCACAGGATAAAGTAAAAGGTTGATCTGGGCGTTAGTCAGACGCGATCATACTAATTTCTACGTTGGCATTTTTTGGTAACCCTTTTACGGCCACGGTTTCCCTGGCAGGAAAATTTCCTTCAAAATAGGTAGCATAGATCTCGTTGACCTCTGCAAACAAGTTCATATCGCTTAAAAAAATCGTGGTCTTTACCACGTTATTGAAAGTCATACCCGCTTCCACTAAAATGGAATGCAAATTTTCCATTACTTGGTGGGCCTCTTCCTGAATGCTGGCATTGGCAAAATCGCCCGTGCCGGGCTTCAGGGCAACCTGCCCGGAGATAAATAACAAATTGCCTGCTTTCACTGCCTGGTTATATGGCCCTATTGGAGCCGGCGCATTACTGGTATTGATGACCTGCTTACTCATTACTTTGTTTTAACGAATGCAAATATATCTTTAATCAACCACCTATTTTTGTAAAAAAAGAGAATGAATATCAGCGTGTTTGGGAGCAAAGAACAATGGAAGGAGCTGATGCCTGGAGCCGTTGAAGGTGTGACGTTGGTAACGGATCTGAATGAGCTTTCGCCTGCATCCTCCGCAATTATAGTGTTGGATGATTCGGTGAAATTAGATTGGTCCCGGTTTACCCAACCGGTATTCATCAACGCTGTTAACAATACGCTTTCGGAAATGAGCGCAGGTAATAATATTGTTCGTTTTAATGGATGGCCTGGCTTTATTGGCAAAAAAAAATGGGAGATGGCTGGTCTTCCTTCGGAAGCTGCGTTAAGCGTCCTAAGGATTTTAGAGAAAGAAGCCAGCTTTGTCGAAGACCAGGTAGGTTTTGTGGCTCCCCGCATTATTTCCATGATCATCAACGAAGCTTTTTTTGCGCTGGAAGAAGAGGTGAGTACCAGAGGGGAGATCGATACCGCCATGAAGTTGGGAACCAACTATCCTTTCGGACCTTTTGACTGGTGTGCCCGGATTGGACCTCAGCAAGTTTTAGAACTATTATATAAACTAAGCACTCGCGACAGGAGGTACCACCCGTGTCATTTACTGGAGCAAGAAGCACAATTATGAGTTTCATATTACAAATAGATACCGCATTCAAAACCGCCAGCATCAGCTTGTCTTTTGCTGGAGAATTAATGTTCGAGGAAACGAATACTGAAATGAAAGATCATGCAGCCTTCGTTCAACCAGCCATTAAAAACATTCTACAGCGGGCTGATATCTCGGCAAAAGAGCTAGCTGCTATTGCTGTGTGCTATGGACCCGGCTCTTACACCGGACTCCGCGTTGGTATGGCAAGTGCAAAAGGCCTTTGTTATGCATTAAATAAACCCCTTGTAACCATTGGCTCGCTCCAGGTGCTTACCCGGGCAGCTATCGAACAGCAATCCGTGCCAACGGAGGTTATTTTTTGCCCAATGATCGATGCCCGGCGTATGGAAGTATATACGGCGCTATTCGACGCCAACATGAGCGAACTTCTTTCACCTGTTGCGATGGTGCTTACAGCCGACAGCTTTGCTAATTGGTTGTTAAAAAATACGATTTGGTTTTTCGGAGATGGCGCAGCTAAGTTTATCCAGTTGATCGATTACCAACGGGTGGTAGTAAAGGCTGCAGGTAACAATGCACTGGCAATGAGCAAATTAGCGTTTCAAAAATATGAGCTCGGAGATTTTGCAGATAACGCATATGTGGAACCCCTGTATTTGAAGGACTTTTTCTCCCCAAACATCACTCCCGTAAACCTCTAAAAGCTGTTAATATTGGAATGAGGATTTTCATCTATATAATTTGCAGTGTATCTTTGCGCTGTACAAAAAAATTAAATATCTATGACAAATGACACCGCAGTCCAGAGGCAAGATGTAGGCATTCCACAACCTACAAAGACCGGTTCAATCAAGATTGACTACTATAATGTGAAGAAGGCTGCCTTAATTCTGAGGGCTTTGAATCATAAGTTACGTCAGCAACTCATTAAACTGATTGAAGAAGAGAAGAAAATCACTGTAACTGAGATTTATGTAAGACTTAAACTTGAACAATCTGTTGCTTCGCAGCACCTGGCCATTTTAAGAAAGGCTGGAATTGTAACGACACAGCGTGATGGAAAGTTTATATTCTATATCATTAATCACAAGAGAATTGACGAGATAAGCAATTTTGTTACACAGTTGATTGGATAAACGATCTCAAGTTTTTACAAAGAAGCGGGTGTTCATACATCCGCTTTTTGTTTTTTAACTTTGTACCCTAATAATCTGAAAATGTACATACAACAATTATATACAAACTGCCTGAGTGAAGCCGCCTATTACATAGAAAGCAATGGAGAGGCTGCCGTAGTTGATCCGTTAAGAGATATTGACGCATACATTAAGCTAGCCGCGGAAAGAAAAGCAGTGATCCGGTATATTTTTGAAACCCATTTCCACGCTGACTTTGTCAGTGGTCACCTTGACCTCAGCAAGCAGACGGGTGCACCAATCGTTTATGGCCCGCAGACTGAAACTTCATTCCCGGTTCACATTGCAAAGGACAAGGAACAATTTAAACTCGGCGCACTTACCATTGAAGTGCTCCACACTCCCGGCCATACCATTGAAAGCAGTTGCTACCTGTTAAAAGATGAAAGCGGACGTGATCATGCTTTGTTCACTGGCGATACCTTATTTGTAGGGGACGTGGGCCGGCCTGATCTTAGCAGTGGAAACATGAGTAAGGAAGAGTTGGCGGGCATTATGTATGATACTATCCAGCAGAAGATTTTACCACTGGCAGATGATATTCTAGTTTACCCGGCCCATGGCGCTGGTAGTAGTTGTGGTAAAAACCTCGGCCCGAATACGCACAGCACAATCGGGGCGGAAAAAGCATCAAATTATGCTTTACAACCTCAAACTAAAGAGGCATTTATGACATCCGTCACCGAAGGTTTGAGCGATGCACCCAGGTACTTCCCCATCAATGCACAAATTAATAAAGAGGGGTATGCCAGCCTCGATACCATCAAAGCGTCGGGTACTACTGCATTGAGTGTGGCTGCATTCAAAAAGATCGCTGCAGAAGATGTCACCATCCTGGATACGCGTAAAGTAGAAGATTTTACGGCAGGCTTTGTCCCTGGAAGTATTTTTGTTGGCCTGGAAGGAAGGTTTGCTGAATGGGCAGGCAGCTTATTATCTTTTACAAAGCCAATGTTGCTGATAACGGATGAGGGAAAAGAAGAAGAAACAGTGATCCGGCTATCACGGGTAGGCTTTAGTAAAATGGTTGGGTATCTGAAAGGTGGATTTAAAGCATGGCAAAAGGCTGGTGAAAAAATAGACATGATCATTGATGTGGAGGCTGATGAATTAGCCATGGATCTTCCGCACGACCCTAACCTGCAAGTAGTAGACGTTAGGCGCGAAACTGAATTTGCCGATGGTCATGTAAAAGACGCGATTAA
>JAURWD010000083.1 GCA_030655145.1 Ferruginibacter sp. | reverse complement strand
CACGCTCGTGCCTGAAGAAATTCTTGCCGACGGCCAGGATTCTATCAATGCCCGGTTGATTAACCCAGCTATAAAAAAACAAGTAATTGACCGGATGCTGAAAAAGCTTAAGAACCGGAAATTGAAACACTTTAGTTACGCCGTAGTCACCTACCACAAAGCCGATACAACACTGAATGGAAAAAGTATTGAGGCCATCAACCTGTTAAAAGGCCGGAAACATAAAGCTGCAGCAGAAGCAGCAACCATTCTCCAGTTGATGCAACAGGGTGGGGCAGGGATGGTATTTCATGGGATGAGCGAGGAGGATGTTAAACGGATCATGCAATACCCATTCAATATGTTTGCTTCAGATGCAAGTATCCGTGAGTACGGAAGCGGCGTACCACACCCGCGGGGTTATGGCACAAATGCCCGGGTATTGTCAAAATATGTCCGGGTTGAAAAAGTAATACCGCTTGAGGAAGCCATTCGCAGGATGACCTCATTGCCTGCACAAAAGTTTCAATTGAAAGATCGGGGTTTATTGAAGGAAGGCTTTGCGGCCGATATCCTCATTTTCGATCCCGCGACTGTCACTGATCAATCAACCTTTGAAAAGCCGCATCAATATTCAACCGGCTTTTCTACGGTGGTCGTCAACGGTGAAATTGTGGTGGAAACAGGTAAACATACCGGTGCCCGCCCAGGTAAAACCTTACGTGGTAACAGTATCTTGCTTGGTTCTAACTAATTATTCGCAGCATATTTGAAAGAGCAGTAAATTACTTCACTTTTAAAATCGCTGAGATTTCCCAACCATACACATCCAGCTTCTCATCAAACATTAATATTAAATTTATGCTTAAACATTGCCTGCTTTTTTCGGCTGTGCTGCTACAAACCGTTCTACTATCCGCACAACAAGTGCAGCCGGCCTCAACGCCGGAGGCCGCGGGCTTCTCCGGTCAGCGACTTCAAAAACTTGATAAAGCCCTGAACGAATGGGCGGAAAAAGAATGGATGAATGGCGCCGCAGCCCTGGTGATCCGCAATGGCAAGATCGCTTATTACAAAGGCGTGGGTTACAATGACCTGGCTTCGAAAACCCCGGTTAGAAAAGATGATATCTTTCGCATCGCGTCGCAAACAAAGGCCATCACCAGTGTCGCCATCATGATGTTGTTTGATGATGGTAAATTGTTACTCGACGACCCCGTCTCGAAATACATTCCAGCTTTCGGCAAACAAACCGTGTTGGACAAATTCACCGCAGCAGATACAACGTACACGACCGTACCGGCTAAAAAAGAGATCACGATCCGTGAATTACTGACCCACACTTCCGGCCTCGGCTATGCGATGATCGGCTCCAAAGAGGCCAACGCGATCTACGCTAAAAATAACATTCCCGTTGGGATCGGGGTACAGGGAGATAAATTGCTTGATGCCATGACCAGGCTGGGCAAACTTCCATTGATGCACCAGCCCGGTGAAAAATTCACCTACGGCCTAAACACTGATCTCCTCGGCTGCTTAGTTGAAGTAATCTCCGGAACCAACCTCGACGCATTTTTTCGCACACGTATTTTTCAACCGCTTGGTATGAAGGATACGTACTTCCAGGTGCCGGCTGAAAAAAGCAAACGCCTCGTGACTTTATATCGTGAAGATTCATTGGGCAAACTGCAAAAAGCAGATGCCCGCATGCTCAACGGACCAGCCATGGCAGACTACCCGTTGATGAAATCTGATTACTATTCGGGGGGGGCGGGCCTTTCTTCTACCGTCTATGATTACGGCGTGTTTTTACAGATGTTACTCAATGGTGGTACCTACAACGGTCAACGCCTGCTCGGCCGCAATACTGTGCGCATGATGACGATGAACCAGGTTGGTGATATTTCTTTGGGTAATGACAAGTTTGGTCTTGGCTTCCAGGTGGTAACCGAAAGAGGCAGTGCCCGCACTCCCGCACAGGAAGGAACATTTAGCTGGGGTGGCGCATTTGCCACCAGCTATTGGGTCGATCCCAAAGAAAAAATGGTCTTGCTATTTTATCGCCAGTTACAAGGCGGCAGCCACGGCGATGTTGTGGAGAAATTCCGGGCACTGGTTTACCAGGCTTTGAACGATTAAGATGTTGAATCAACCCCTCGTGGGTGTCAGATCAATTGCATTAAATAAAAAAAGGGACTGGAATCAGCCCCTTTTTTTATTATCCTACATTTTTTACTTATATTAATTCTTCAGGATCGTAAACTCAACCCTACGGTTCAACTGGCGATTTTCATCGGTATCATTCGGCACTACCGGCTTGGTTTCTCCATAACCTTCAGAGATGATTCGGGTTGCTGCAATGCCTTTCGAAATAATATAATCCATCACTGACTTAGCCCGGTTAGCACTCAGCTTGATGTTATATTCATCCGACCCGCGGCTATCCGTATGCGCACTCATTTCAATTTCGACTGCCGGATTTTCTGCCAGCATTTTCACTACCCTGTCCAGCTCAACAAACGACTCCGGCCGCAGATCCCATTTATCAAAGTCAAAATAAACATTGTTCAACCGCACAACCTGCCCGATCTCGATCGGCACCAGGTACAGGTCCTTATGGATTTCTTTATGCCCTTCTTTGATGAGCGAATCAAGATTCAGGTTTTCTGAGATCGCAAAAAAATGATCTGCGTTTGCCCGTATCAGGTAGTTTTTATCATAGGGCAACACGATCTTAAACGCACCGTCATCCGGGTTTGAAATACCGTTACCTGCAACCGCACCTTCTGGCAGGGTTTCGTAGATCAGCGAGGCACTTAAAGGCTGATTGGTTTTTTTGTTATACACGTTGCCACTAACCAGTATCACCGGGTCAGGCTTTTCCCGCTCCAGCAATTTAATTCGGACGATATCACTCTCCCCGTAAGATTTTAACTCCGTACTCATGTACGCATATTCGCCACCCGCATCCAGGGTAAAAAATGAATCCATGTCTTCGGTATTGATCGGACTACCCAGGTTCACCGGCTCACTCCATTTTTGCCAGGTATCGTCGAGGCGCCGCGTCATCCAGATGTCGTTGTGGCCAAGTCCTCCCGGGCGACTGCTACTGAAGTATAAGGTTACCCCATCTGGTGCCAGGTAGGGCGTGGTTTCATTTGATTTCTTGAGGTTGATTTTTTTACCCAGGCTTTTGGGCTCTGACCAAATGTCTCCATCTTCCAAAAAACTTACATACAGGTCGTTGTTCATCCCGCCTTCCTCTTCCGTCATATAAAACAATAAGGTCTGTCCGTCGTGGCCCATCACTGCACCGTTTTGCCTTCCACGGTCATACTTCCCGTAATTGTTGATGCGCAACATTTCTGGTTTGCTCCAATACCCATTCTTTTTCAAGTGGCACATACTGATCCCGTTGCCGGCATAATCACCGTTGATAAATGCATTGCGAATTAATATGCGGTTATTGTCCGGGGAGATCCAAAAAACCGCGTTGTAATAATAAGTGTTGAGCGGGTAGCCGAGGTGAATGGCCTCGCCCCAATTGCCGAAACTGTCCCTTGCGGAAAACCAGATGTCCTGCGAATTAGGCACTTCGTTGTACCGCGTGTTTTCGGGGTGATTTTGGCAGATGAAAAAAAGGAGGTTGCCATCAGCAGAAATGGTCGGCCGCAATTCCGGGAGCACGGTATTGATATTAGTCCCAAGGTTTTCAACCTTGAGGATTGTTTCCGGTGTAATGATGTGATTCTTTTGTTCTATCAAGGCACCGAGCGAATCGCTGTAGGCTGGCTTAGGCGGTGCAGGCTGGGCAATTGCCGCAGAAAACAGGGCATGAATTACCAGGATAAGTAAAGATTTTTTCACAGGATTGGGGGTTTTCTTCACTTCAAACGAATTTCCGGTCCCTAATAATATCTACCTCCGCTGATTTTTTGAACTTACCCGCATCGAAATCGGGATTTTGTCCGGGCTGCTTCCCCAATAGCAGCATCCTTGCATCGCTCTCTTGTACGGTAAATCCCGCCGCAGCGGAACTGCATTTCACAATAATTCACGAGCGAAAGTGTAACAACCAAGTCGGTTCCTGTAAATAAAAAACTCATCCTGCTCCGAAGATCAGGATGAGTTAACCTAAAAAAGATCGACAGAATTATTTTGTTCCCCCTGCCTTTTTGGGCGCAGCAGGAAGCAGCTTAAAATAGCTCGCTTTGAACCTGTTGTTCACAACGGCGCCTTTCACTTCTGCCTTCCTTATAGCCTGGCAAAAACCATCGGGCGCATGGGCGTCACCGTGTTCGTCAATGGTAGTGCCATCCACAAAATAGGCCTTACCGTCAATGCGAACAGCAAGGTTACAATCTTTTCCCGGCAAACCAAGCCGGCATTGACCGCAGGCGGCTTCCACTACTTGCAAGCTTGCATCATTTACACGAAAGGCGGAATCGGACGTTGGTGTTTGAGCTCTGCCGGTAAAGCTCATCATTAGCAGCGGAGCTATCAGAACAATCAATTTCATCTCAAAAAATTATTAAGCGTAATGCGTTTTACCCGGAACGGCAATGTCATAAAAACCATCAGCGTTCGGCTTTATTGGTGGTAATGCACTCCAGTCAAACACTTTTGGTTGTAGGTCAAGCCCTGAATTGATCGCCTTATCCCACTCAACAGTTTGTCCACTGTAAGTTGCCATGCGGCCAAGGATAGAAGTCATCGTGCTTTTTGCACCTCTTTCAGCATCCCAGAATTTATACTCCCCTTTTGCGATGGCTGCAAACAAGTCGTCGTGTTCTGTTTGATAGGGATTATTTTCTTTCTTATTGTCAAATTCGTAAAGGGCCTTTCCTTTTAAGTCAGTGATCTTGCCTGCGCCGCAATAGATCTTCCCCTTGGTACCGATCAATAGCTCGTCCACCTTGCTCATAGTGCCCGGTATGTGGCGGCACTGGCTATTCAATACGCTTCCATCAGCATATTCAAATTCCACGAAATGATGGTCGAAAATTTCGCCATGATCTTTTCCTTTGCGTACCTGGCGACCACCCATGCCCTGGGCTTTTACCGGGTAACCGTCTTTAAACCAGTTTACCACATCCAGGTTGTGCACGTGTTGTTCGGTGATATGATCTCCGCAAAGCCAGTTGAAATAATACCAGTTGCGCATTTGATATTCCATTTCGGTTTGATCCGCTTTACGTGGACGTACCCAAACACCGTCGTTATTCCACCAGGCCTGGGCCGAGGTAATATCTCCAACCAGGTTCTTTCTTTTGAAAAGTTCCAGGTAAGAGTTTTGGTAGCGGCGTTGTAAGCCTACTACCACGTTGAGTTTTTTCTGTTTGGCGATGGCTGCGGCAGCTATCACTTTCTGTATACCTGCAGGGTCGGTTGCCACAGGTTTTTCCATGAATACGTGCTTGCCTTTATTGATGGCTTCTTCAAAATGTAAAGGCCTGAAGCCGGGAGGCGTCGCAAGTAATACAACGTCCGCCAACGCGATGGCTTTTTGATAGCCGTCAAAACCTGTGAACTTACGATCTTCCGGAACATCGATCCTGCTGCGCAGGTTGGTTCCTGTTTCGTTGATATTATCTGCCGTCAATTCTTTATAACAATTGTCCAGGTTATCACGGAAAGCATCGGCCATGGCCACCAGCTTAATGTTCTGTTTGGTAGAAAGTGCCTGCATAGCAGCACCCGTACCCCGTCCGCCGCAACCTACGAGTGCGATCTTGATCACATCATCCGCTCCGGAAAAGAAGTTGGCAGATGAAAACAATGGAGCAGCAAGAATTCCCCCGGCAAGTACGGTTGATTGTTTTACAAAGGACCGCCTGGAGGTAGCGTTCAATTTTGAAGCATCGTTATTCATAACATTTTTTTAAGGAGTGAAAGCTATCGATTTTAGTTACCAAGATAAGTTTTAAAAAATTGATTGACCGCTTCGCGATCAGGTTGTTGTTGTGGCCGCACTAACCTAAATCCCACAAATGAAGCCTCGGTAAGCCACCATTTACTTTTCGGAATTTGTGGATCTCTCCTGTTCCAGGAAGGATCAGAGGGGACTCTTGCACCGCTGCGCAGCAACTCAGGTGCATCTGTAAAACCACCACCCTTCGTGACCTTTGGATAACGGCCAGGCGTAGGTGCAGGTACGCTATCCAGGGCTTTGTCGACCCTTTTTGCAAAAGCACTCGCGTCGTAATGATCCAGCGTCCACTCACTAACATTACCTAACATATCGTAAAGCCCCCAGGCATTGGGCAACTTTTCGCCAGACTTATGAAACTTATTATCACTGTTATTTTTAAACCAGGCGTACTTCCCTAACTCTGCGGCGTTGTTACCAAAATTCCAAGGCGTAGTTGAACCGGCACGACAAGCATATTCCCATTCTGCTTCCGTCGGAAGGCGATAAAAAACCCCGGTTTTATCGTAGAGCCAACGACAATACATCAATGCGCCATGTTGCGACAAACTGTTCACCGGGAAACCGCCTTCTTTCCCCATACCTAAACTGAGGTCAATATATTGCGGGCTGGGGCGGGTGACTGCATCCACCTTCGAATTCTGGCTGGTATTTTCATCCTTATAAAAAACATCAAAAGCATCACGGCTGACTTCAAAAGCACCTATCCAGAATGGAGCTATCTGCACGGTCTTCTGCGGACCTTCATTGGGCTGGTGATTTGGTTCGGTTGACCTGGTACCGATGGTAAAACTGCCACCATTGATGGGCACCATTTTAAATTGATGGGAAGATCCCGGAACCACCTGGGTGAACTCTTTGAAGGCGACAGGTTCCTGGGCAAGTCCTGTTAAATATGCGATACATCCGATGAAACTTATGACATGGCTCTTCACTGTTGCGACTGATTTTTTTCGGGTCTCAAGTTAACGAATAAAATGCTCCTGCTGCACCGATTTATAAATGCGTTTTAATCTTTAGATAATTTCGATTGTGCGGTTTTTCAAGTGAATTTTTCAACGCCAGATGTTGCTTTATTAATCTTTTTCAAGATCCCTTTTCTTCCAATAATTACTAAAACCGGTTGAAGTTACAGCGTTAAGTTTACCGTGGGGATTTTCCACGATCAGTAATTCCGCGCCAAAGCGTTTAACCAGCACCTTTGCTGCTTTTATCGGCAAGAGGCTGCAGGCTTTAGTTAGCCAGTCTGCCTGCGTGGGATCGGGAGAAATGACGGTAACATTTCGTTGAGAGGTAATACCGTAACCTGTTGTTGGGTTTAAGACGTGGGAATATCGTTTCCCTTTATGTTCCATGAACTGGTAAAGATCACCGGAGGTGGTGACAGCCTGGCTGCGGATAGAAATGTTTTGTGGCAACAACCTTCCTTCTTCGCCTGGAACATTAATGCCAATTGTCCAGCCTTCGGTTCCTGGTGGCGCACCCAAGGTCATGATGTCACCGCTTACATCCACCAGGGCGGCTTTGATCTCATTTTTTTCCAGGTAATTGATAACTTTCCCAGCGATATACCCCTGCGCAATTCCACCGAGGTCAAGCAACATGCCTTTTTTTGAAAGCGACACGGTTTTCCGCTCAGCATTGATGTTGATGTTTTTAAATCCCGTTAACGCAAGTCTTCTTTTCACCTCGTTATTCGTTGGAAATACCTTGTCTTTTCGCGCCTTGCGCCACAACCGGGTGAGTGGCCCCAGCGTAATATCAAACATACCCTTACTGGATTCGTACGCCAGCCTGGCTTGCAGCATGATTTCTAGCAACGGCTCGGAAACCTGCATTTCCTCACCTTCTGTGCCTGCACGGGCGCTTAACCTGTTGAGTTCACTGCTATCAATATAATCACTGAAAATATTTACCAGCGAGTCCACCAATACAAAACTCGCAGAAGCTATTGCACTAGCTCGCGTTGAATCGTTTTCATAAAGGATAATGGTGAACGGTGAACCCATCTTTGGCTGCGTAAAAACAAATCGTTCCTGGCTGATGCCAGTGAAGGCGTATAAGAAAACGAGTAATACCAAAAAGATTCTTCGAAGCAATGTGCAATTTTTTAAAATCAATATCGGTAAATTTAATGCCTAACCCAATACAATATGCACCGTAGAAAATTCATGCAACAAGGGTTCCTTGCCAGTGGCGCCCTGCTCACCAACTGTATCTCTAATCCTGGCACAATTCCGTTGACAACCCCTTCGGCGGAACCAGTTTTTCACCTGAATTATGGTATTCATGATGGCATGTTTAAGAACCATGCTGGTAATGATTTTGTTGACCAGATAAAGTTTGCACACAGTATGGGCTTTCGCTCCATTGAAGACAATGGAATGATGGGCAGATCGGTTGAACAACAAAAGAAAATTGGCGACACGCTTGCAAGCCTGGGAATGACGATGGGTGTTTTCGTGGTAACATCTGAGAACTGGCATTGGAAAACAACACTCACAACGGGCAAGCAGGAATGGATCGACCTGATGGTTAAAGATTGTAAACAGGCTGTTGAGGTAGCTAAAAGATGCAACGCTAAATGGATGACCGTTGTACCGGGGAATTATGAACGCAGTTTGCCGATCAACTACCAAACAGCAAATGTTATCAATGCATTGAGAAAGGCCTCCGACATTTTAAACCCGCATGGGCTGGTGATGGTGTTGGAAGCCTTGAGCGATAATCCTGACTTATTCCTCCGCCATTCTGATCAAACATACATGATCTGCAAAGCGGTCAATAGTCCTGCCTGTAAATTCCTGTTTGATATGTACCACATGCAACGCAACGAAGGGAACATCATCAACAACCTTGATAAAACCTGGGAAGAAATCGGCTATTTACAGATCGGGGATAATCCGGGCAGGAACGAGCCGACAACTGGCGAAATGAATTACAAAAACATTTTCAAACACATTTACAACAAAGGGTATAAAGGTGTGCTCGGGATGGAACATGGTAATGCAAAACCCGGTAAAGATGGCGAGCAGGCGTTAATAAAAGCCTATCGCTAATCTGACAGCTTTTTGTAATTCGGTTTGTATAAATAAAAAAGCGCCCGCAAATGCTGGCGCTTTTTTATTGATACAAAGTTTACGACTTTAATCGTTGTTATAATTGATAGACCATTTCTCACTTTTTACAAATTTTGTCTTGAACTTTTTATGCATCTCAGCGGATTGTTTTACACCATTGATGATCAACTCGTCGTTGTTTAGTTGATAGGATTCAAGTTCAGCTTTGCTACCGATGAGTTTTTCTTTTACAAAATCTGCGGTAATGGCTTCCTGCATTTTTTTAGATTCGGCGATGTCTTTTTTCGCTTGCTCAATATCTTTTTTTGCATTGGCTATTTCAATCTTGGATTGCTCCAATTGTTTTTTTGCTTGCTCAATTTCAATTTTTGCATTGGCCATATCTTTTTTCATATCCTTTTTAGCTTGCTCTATTTCCAACTTTGCTGCTGCCATCTCTTTCTTTGATTGCTCAACTTCTGATTTCGAGTCCTCCATGTCTTTTGTGGCCTGAACCAGTTCCTTTTCCACCTCTTCCTGCTGCTGTGTTAATTCGATGTGGGCTGTGACTAATTCTTTTTGTGCATTTTCAATTTCTTTCTCGGCGTTCACGATCTCGATCTGTGCCTCGGCTATTTCTTTTTCGGCATCTTCCAGGTCAGCCCTTGACTGTTTCATTATTTTGTTGATGACCGGCCGATGTTCGCTGATCTTATCGCCGGGAATTTGTTGATCATTTACATACAGGTCAAGCACCTCGTTGTTTTTGGTAACGATTTTGTATTTCTTCCCGTTCACGGTTGTATTGATGGTACCGGATAATCCTTTCTGCACCTTATCGGGCAAGGTGTCAGTTGCAATACGTAGTTCCGCAACGAGATCCTGGGGAGGGAGCGCCGCAGCTGCGGTTGTCGATTGATCTGCGATTTCAGTGGAGGGAGATTTCACGGGTTGCTGCTCCCGCGAAGTGAATGCTACAAAAAACAGGCTTGTCAAAATGACGCCTGCTGCCAGAATTTTCTTTTCCATGTTGTTCAATGTTTTGTTGTTATTATATATGATCCTCTTTACCCGGTTGAGTAAATGATTTTTTTCGCCGGCAAAGGCCGGGATGAAGGTTGGTAGTTGCTGCTGCGCTTTTTCGTGAAACGCGACCAGTGCGCTGATGTAGTTATTTTTGCTATTGGTCTGACTGACAGCGATCTCATCGCAACAATTTTCGCGTTCAGCTTTTATCAAACCTGAAACCCATCTCACAGCAGGATTAAAAAAGAAAATGATCTCAACAAAATGTTGCAGAATATTTACCAGGTAATCTTTTCGGCGGATATGCGCCAGTTCATGCAAGAGGATGGCCTCGACTTCCGCCGGCGAGAGCTGGCTTAGCAACCCGGCCGGAATCAGGATAACCGGCTTCATAAAACCAATAACGGCGGGAACCTGCACTCTTCGGGATTCCAATAAGCAAACCACTTTATGAAGGGCCATTTGCCTGCCTAGTTGCACTAATTTTTCATTCCAATATTCGCTGACCGCATTGACCTGGCTGCTTTTCAGCTTGTGGGCCTGCACCAGGCCGGCGGTGAGTTGTATTGATTTCAAGAGAATAATTGTCATCCATCCAAGCACAAGCCAGTCAGCGTAACTGTTGAAAGTGTACAACACCTGGTCTAAAAAATTAGTGGAGCCTGCGACTGGATGAAGTTCGGCTCCTGCATAGGTTGCCGTAGGTATATTAGTTACTTCAACTGCTTGGATTGATTTCGTCGCCAGAGAGCCAAGCTGTGTCCAGAACGTTGCAATGGTAGCTGCGGTAAAACCGACCAAGGACGCTGCCAGCGCATTGTACCGGGTGGAAGGCTTCTTTGACCTTGTCAACAGGATGATGGCACCCGCTACCAGGCCCAATATCATTCCTTGCCACAGCGAATGCACCAAGGTGTAGCTGATCGCTTTTATGAAGGATTCACTAAACAATGCCTGGAAGGATAGCAAACTCATTGGGTGTGGTTTTAAGATTAACTTTTATCGAGTTTATTTAATAGCTCTTTGATTTCCTGTATCTCGGCCTGGGAAGTTTTCTTATTACCAAGTAGCTGCATCATCAAACTGCTGGCGGAGCCGTTGAACATTGTATCTACAAACTTGTCGAGCAAGGCACCCTTTGTTGGTTGCTCGCCCATGGCCGCACTATATACATGCTTCATGCTGCTTTCGTCGCGGTGAAGCATTTTCTTTTCCGCCATAATTTGCATTAGTTTCAATGTAGAAGTGTACTGGACCGGGCGCTTTTGCTCATTTAAAGTGTCGTTCACAAATCGAACGGTTGAGGGACCATTTTGCCAGATGACCTGGAGAATTTCAAGCTCGGACTTTGTTGGTTCTGATGAAAAATTGTCTTCCTGTTTGCTCATGACCTAAAGGTAGGAAAGTTTTCGTACGAACAAAGGGATAGGTTTGCTTTATAAAATCTTTAACAAGAAAGTTTACTGCCTGGTGAATTGTTAATGCTACTGCGCCGCGCTAAATTGGGATAGCGACGAAGTCCTCCCAATCAATATTTCCTGTAGGTTCAATCACGAATTTTACATAGTTTCCTTCCCGGTTATCCAGAACTGAACTGTCTGAAAGCAACTGGTGCCGGTTGACAAGTACTAAAAACCGTCGAAAGTCGTTCATAATGCACGCCGGTAAAGGGTTTCAAAATCAATGTTACTACCAGCCGGAATTTTATAACTGCGCATGAAAAAACTTCGCCCCCTCGTTTTGTTCCTGGTCCTGTTCGCCATACAGGCCAGTCGTCCCTCTTTCGCGCTGGATACCCAGCCGGACACGGTGTCCACCGGCATTTACATCACGAGTATCCACGACATTGATTTTAAAGAGAAAGAATACACGATCGATCTTTGGCTGTGGCTGAAATATAAAAACCGGGCTTTTAATTTTGTGCAAAACCTGGAGATCCCTCAAGCAAAATCGGTGTTGAAATCATTTTCTACCATCGACAGTTCGGGCGAACGCGTCTATCTCCTCATGAAACTTCAGTGCGTCATGAAGGACTCCTGGAAAATCGCCAATTTTCCCTTCGATCGTCAAAAGCTCCGGCTTTCACTTGAAAACTCACAATTTGATTCCAGGTCATTGATCTTTGTTACAGATACGGTCGGCAAACATTTTGATCCGCGTTTCACCTTACGCGGCTGGAACATCGATAGCTTTGAAATGGTCACCGGCATCAAGGCGTATGAAACAACATTCGGAGATGAAAGCATCAGCAAGCAACATGTAGAATACAGTTCTTTCAAAGTAAGGATCGGGATCCGGCGGGATGCCGGTGAACTCTTCTGGAAAATGTTCCTGGGAATGTATGTTTCTTTCTTTATTGCCTACATCTGCTTTTTTATTCACGCGGATAACATCGACTCACGGTTCGGGCTCAGTGTGGGCTCCTTGTTTGCTGCCATTGGAAATAAATACATCATCGACTCATCGTTACCGGAATCAACCTCCCTTACCTTGGTTGACACGCTTCACGGACTTACACTTGTCTTTATTTTCGCAGTGGTTACAGCGTCCGTTTACGCGCTAAACCTGGTTAAAAAAGGAAAATTAAAAGAAGCCAATCGTTTTGATATGATCATTGCGCAGGTATTGTTATTCATTTATATTTGTGCTAACTGGTATTTTATCTATCATGCCACCCATAGTTAATACACCATTTACCATCAACGCGTCATCACTTAAACCTTAACACAATATGAAATTTCTAGCTGTTTTTTGCTTTCTTGTCACCTCCATTATTGTTATCTCGTGCTCAAGAAAAAGTTCACCTACTGCAACTGTTGCTAAAACCTCTTACGCAACCAGCGTAAACAGTATCATGCAGGCTAAATGTACACCGTGTCACATCCCGGCGGCTGGTGGAAAAAAACTGGCCCTGGATACTTACACTGCGGTAAAAACAAATATTGATGACATTATAAGGAGAGTGCAACTGGCACCTACCGAGAAAGGCTACATGCCAATGAAGCATGACCCATTACCAGAAGCCGAGATCGCCTTGCTAAAAAAATGGCAGGCAGAAGGAGCCGCGGAATAATTTACGCGCATTTATCGACTAACATAAAGAAGCCAGGACCACTTGCTGCATTGCGCAAGCGGTCCTGGCTTAGTTTTTTTAAGAACCATTGACTGTTGTTGGATCTTTTAGGTCCCAAGGCTTTAATTAGTAGTCGTAACGGCAAAATCTTATTGATTTTTTTTCCGGCAAATTTTAAAACCCTATTTTTACCTTAGATTCGTTTCTATACGAACACCTCGACATCCGGACACCCCAACACCGGATTAAGGATTTTTTCCAGCCAATAAAAACCTCGAAACTAAATTATGAGGCGATCTCACCAGACGCCAACACAAGAAACTTAACAGTACCTAGTACCATGAGCCACACTACCAATGCTACCCTTGCCACAAAACTTGTGAGCTTTGACGTTTTTGATACGCTGCTTACCCGCCGCGTTACTTCACCTCACTCCGTTTTTTATTTCTGTGCAATCAGTGCCATCGAAGAAGGCCTGATCCATTGTTCTGCGGAAACTTACGTGAAACTCAGAAGAGAGGCCGAAACCGTTACCCGCACCGGGCAACCCGACTGGCAAACTGACGACCGCCGGATTTTTGATTTTCTCGCAAAATTGCTCGTAACCACTCCCGAAACCGGTCAACGCCTGCGTGCCCTTGAAATCGAATGGGAACGCAAGATGCTGGTACCCATCCCCGGAGCCGCTGAAATGGTTGATAAGGAAAGGATCTCAGGACATAAGGTGGCATTTGTTTCCGACATGTACTGGAGCACCGATGTTATACGGACCTTCCTCTCAGATGCTAATTTTATTCGCGAAGGCGACCAGTTATTGGTTTCTGCCGAACATGGTGCATCTAAAGATACCGGGCGACTTTTTCATAAGTTGATGGAATTGAATCCGGGAGTAAAAGCCGCGGATATCCGTCATCACGGTAATGATGAATACATTGATTATAAAGGTGCTTTAAAAGCTGGTTTGAAAGGAGTTTTACTGCCCCGCGCCAATCCCACTAACTACGAAGTGATCCTGGAAGCGCATCGTGAAGAAACAGACGGATTAGCCGGGCTGTTGGCAGGCACCGGCCGTTTGTTGAGATTAAATTACGCTCACTTATCCGGCCATACTGCCGGTATGGCAAGAATCATCGGTGATGTGGTTGCGCCCACGTTGGTGACCTATGTACTTTGGATCTTAAAAGAAGCAAAGGTCAGGGGGCTTAAACAGTTGTGTTTTGTGGCCAGGGATGGATATGTTCCGTACCTGATCTGCAACAGGCTCAGTAAGGCAATGGGCTTTGACATCCAGGCGTTTTACATGTACGGAAGCCGACAGTCGTGGCATACGCCGGGCCTGCACGAATTTGACGAAGTTTCCTTTAGTTGGATATTGGAAAATTTTAAAGGCGCTTCGGTAGAATCGATCTTTAAGCGTGTGAGTATGAGCTGGGAAGAGATCAATGAAATAGCCCCGGAAGTGCGCTCACTGTTTTCTTCACCCGACCAGGAAGTAACCGCGGACGTGCAGTCAAAAATCAGGAACCTTATTGAAACCAACACGGTTTTAAAAGAACATATTTTGAACATCGCCAGGGAAAAAAGAGAGCTCCTGCTGGCCTACCTCGACCAGGAAGGAATTGACTTCAATTTAAAAACAGGTATGGTGGAAATTGGCTGGGCCGGTAGAACCCGCATTTCCTTCGAACGGATCCTGGGCGAGGAAAAATCGCAAAATCTGCATTGGTTTTATTTCGGTTTGTTGCCGAATATTTACCTGCACGACCAACACCGCATCAGTACATTTATCCATGGCCTGGATCTCACTTATAAATCGATCAACGGGTTACCGGTGATCATCGAAAGCTTTTGCTTTGCACCACATGGATCGGTTTTAGGATTTGAAAGACAGGGTAATAAAATTGTGGCGCTCTTTAACCAGGTTGGCGAAGAAGAACTTGACAAATGGGGCCGCAATAAATATTTCGTCATCATGGACCGGTTTTGTGATCTATTGCCGCTCGATATCATGAGTTCGATGAAATTTTATAACCTGCGGAACCCAGCCTATAACCTGCTTAAAGTTTTTGTTGAAAGCCCTTCCAGGGATGATGCCGAAGTTTGGGGTAGCATTCCGTTTATTCATGATCAATTTGGAAAGAACTCGACAATACTGGCTCCGAAAACACCAGTAAATGCACGAACAGTCAGGGAAGCGCTCACTTTTGGAAAATTTATTTTGGTAGGAAATGCAGGCGTTCTCGGGGTATGGGGAGCCGGAGCCTGGGCAAAAAGAGACTGGAGAGTGTTCCCGCTTTACTTTTTTACGTTCGCCGGCCACATGAGGGTTAAAGGTAGAAGTGAATTCGGCCGCGTTTTTCGCGAAACCAAAACATATGTAAAAAGAATTTTCAATCTCGAGTAGACCTCCATGTTACTCAGATCAACCAAATCATTGACGGCAGGAAATTTCCTGCCTTTTTTTATCGCTTAAATACGACTGGACTTTTCTAAGTCAATGCGTCCTCCCCTGATTTTTTTAATCCTTTTCTCATTTGTACTTTCACCGCATGGCAGTCACCGATCCGCACCTGGCAACACTTTTACGATGTATCGATCTTGAAGAAGAAGAACAGGTTAACCGCTATAGTCTCGATCAGCAACATACCCTGAAGGCGCTAAAGGCCGAGGGACTTGCCCTCCATCCCCTGGTGGTTACCAGGCGAAATTTTGGTTATGCGGATTACCCCGAGATCAGTTTCCGGCTAAATTTTCCGACCGAAACAAATCTTTTTAGAGACGGTTCAGCCATTGAATGCTTTATAAGTGGTGAGCCGCCGGTTAAAGGCGTCTTGCTCAGCCTGGAAGGACGGTCGGGTGAGTTTCGCCTGTTTGCACCCGATTTCCCGGATTGGATCGAAGACAACGGTGTGGGCATTAAACTGGCGCCCGACCAGCGAACGACTACCATCATGAAGACGGTGTTGAAGGACCTGCAAAACAGGAAGGAGATGTACAGCCTGTTCCAGCAATTGCATGGAGACGGACAAATAAACTTCGAGGACCAGGCAGCGCGGGAAGCACCACTTGTTTTCACGAACAAGCAACTAAATGCCAGCCAGCAGGCAGCAGTTACGGCCATTACGGAGAATGAAAGCGTCAGGATCATTCATGGCCCACCAGGCACCGGCAAAACAACCACCTTGATCGAAGCGGTGGCACAGTTGGTTGGCATGGGCGAAAAAGTGCTGGTGTCAGCAGCGAGTAATACGGCCGTCGATAATATTACGAAGGGACTGATTCGTCGTGGTTTAAACGTACTTCGCGTCGGAAATGCCAGTAAGGTAGACGAAGCTATTTTTCAACATACGCCTGAAGGGCAGCTGGCAAACAGCAAACAACAAAAGGTAATAAAGGAACTCAAGATCCGGGCGGAACAGTTTCGTAAGATGGCCGTAAAATACAAACGAAGCTTTGGTAAAGCAGAGCGGGAACAAAGAAACCTGCTCTTCAAAGAAGTAAAAAATATCAGGGACGAAATCAAGAAAATACAAGCTTACAACGAAGAGAAATTATATACCGATGCGCAGGTAATTGCAGGCACACCCATTGGTTTGTACGATGCCAAATTAAACAGGTATAAGTTCGCCACCCTGGTGATTGACGAAGCCGGTCAATGTATAGAACCCCTGGCCTGGTGCATTTTTCCGCTTGCAGATAAGTATGTGCTGGCGGGTGATCATCTCCAACTGCCACCGACCGTTTTGAGCAACGAGGCGGCGAAACTCGGTCTCAACCGATCCATACTAGAGTTGGCCATTGGAACCGTTCCGCGTACATTCCTCCTGGATACCCAATACCGCATGCGGGAAATGATCGCTGGGTTCAGCAGCAATTATTTTTACAATGCATTGTTACTCACAGCTCCGCACCTCGCCAATACCGGCATCCACATTCACTTCGTGGATACCGCCGGATCAGGATATAATGAGGAACGTGGGCGTGACGGCTCCAGTTTGCAAAATGAAGGCGAGTTGCGGATCGCGGGAAAATTATTGGAGACCGACGCCATTACTCCATCAGCTTCTGCCTTTATTTCGCCATATGCGGGCCAGGTTGCTCTTGCAAAAGAAACTCTACCTCCAACATTGCGCATTAGCACGATCGATAGTTTCCAGGGACAGGAACAGGAGACGGTCATTCTTTCGCTGGTTAGAAGCAATGATGATGGAGAGATCGGCTTTTTAAAAGATTACCGGCGCATGAACGTGGCCATTACGCGGGCAAAAGAACGCCTGTTTGTTATAGGAGATAGCGCCACCATTGGGGGTGACGCTTTTTATAATTCCTTTCTGAGCTACGTTGAAAAACACGGCAGTTATCGCACCGTGTGGGAGTTCGATATGTGATCAGCGTTAGGCTTGTCTTATTCTTCTGAGAAAGAAGCGTAGTCAAATTTTTGTCCCCCGATCGATGCTTCATACATAAGCCCGCCTTTTTGCTGGCTGAACACCATCACGCCATCCCGGTACTTGATATTGGCAGAGGCGCCTTTTGTAACGGCAACGGCTGAAGCCTGTGCAGCGAACTCAAAATTATTTTCTTTAAAACGTTGCAACGCCGCCTCATCTTCAAAAAATATCACCTGGCGATATGCCTGTCCACCCAGTTGGAAACCGACACTGAGTTGCTTCAGTTTTGCGGCACCAATCATTTGACCTTTTTCAAAAACGATTCCATTCCCGATCGCTCCGCCAATGCCGATGGCACCCTTTCCAACATTAGGAAAAAGCACGTATCCGTAAGAGTTATCGAAGAGACTTTTCATCAAAGGATCAGTTTGCACAAATTCTTCTTTAGCGCGTTTTGAATCATTAATAACACGCTCGTCTTTTGCATGCTGGGCTGTTGCGGCGAAAGAAAAAAACACGGTAACAGCTAATGAGATCGATGCCTTCCTGGCAATTGTTCTGAGATACATGGGTTACTATTTAGTTGCGCAGGTAAGAACAAAAAATTTGCCAGTCCCACGTTAACACACACGATATGAAAATCAGAAATGTTAAGTTTTCAATTTATAAGGATCGATAACCCTATTCGATATGCAACAACAGCGGTTTGAATCATTATTGCTGCAGCCCCAAAGACTTAATGACATGCGCGGGCGGTAGGGAAGAAATCCCTGCTGATAATAAATGTTTGTCTATGCTGAATTTGCGGCGCTATTTTTTATCGTCCCAGTTATTTTCCATTTTGTTGTAACTCTCTTTTGATACCGTCGATTTCTTCTTTGGCCGGGAAGCGCCCTTTTTTTTCCGTGCATTGATGTTATTCACTAAAGAATTTTTAACGCCTAGCTTGTTCTTTTTACCGCCCGATTTTTTTGCGGCTTTCTTTGGAGCTGATTTCTTTGTTGCAGTTTTTTTGGCCGATGCTTTTTTGGGTGCGGCTTTTTTTGCTGCGGCTTTTTTCGGTGCCGCTTTTTTTGCTGCTGATTTTTTCTTCGGAGCAGCGGCTTTTTTAGGCGCTGCTTTTTTTGTTGTTGCCATAGAATTGTTTTCTCTAGCAGTGTCAAATAATATGCCCTTGCGATTTTGTTGATTGCTGCGTGTATGCCTTCAATTATTTGATAAACAGGAATAGGTCGCCTGCTTAACCCCGAATGAATATTTGTGGATTCGAATGCACAACCTGTGATGAGATGAAACCGTTTCTTTTTGGTGGCCGCAGATAATTGATCCATGCGGTCGTAAGTGAGGGGAATAAAATGTTGTGATCGCTCCGCTCTTAAAAAAAGCAACACACAAAGCTGCCTATTTGTGAAAACTGTAGATGAACGGAGCTTTGTGGGCTTCACCCGAATATAATTTGTCGTGGCGTTTTAAAATTCTTCCTGCAAGCATTTTTCTTTGGAAACTCGTGCGCCGCAGCTCTTCGCCCAGGATGGCTTCATAGACTTTTTGCAAGTCTTTCATCGTGAATTTTTCAGGCAGGAGGTTGCTGTCTTTTATCTTATTATCCAGGTTAAAGCGTAAAGTCTTGAGGGCTTTTTCAATAACGGTCGCGTGATCAAGGATGAGCTTTGGGAGGCGATTGATCTCGTACCAGGTACACGAATCCGATAATGCATCTGGTTGGAGTGAGACCGTGCTGATATCAACCAACGCATAATAAGCCACGGAAATAAAGCGCTGCAACATCCAGTGTTCTTTGGGTGCATGGATCCCATTTGCCTCGAGGATCTTTTGAAGTATTTCTGGCTTGTGCCGGCTCTTATTGCCAAAAGTGTGAAACTGCTCCAGGTATATATTAGTGATTCCGGTCCGGTCTTCCAGCCCGAGTCTCACCGCTTCGTCCAGGTCTTCGTCCGTTCTGATAAATCCGCCCGGCAAGGCGATCAAGCCTGTGTTATGGTATTCCATCAACAAGATCTTAAGCTGCCCTTCCGAAAAGCCGAACACCACCGAGTCATACGCGACATGTGTCAAAAACCCCGCTCCATCCACCGAAACCGGGCTAACTTTTTGTTTCGCCATCAAAGTATTTTGAACAATAATAGGTTAAATTTTAAAAAAAGGATTATTATTGTCTCACAAAGAGACAATAATCTCCTCAATCAACTTCCTGTATGACTAAATTACTTTTTACCACCTGGGTGAGTGCTTTAATGGTACTTACTGCTTTCTCCCAAACTGATAACTACCTGCCTGTTCAAACGACCGTGGAAAACGGCGTTATCGAAGGCAGGTATGACACTAAAACCGGTATGCAGTTGTACCTCGGTGTTCCTTTTGCAAAGCCACCAGTTGGCCCGCTTCGCTGGAAGGCGCCACAGCCGCTCGCTAATTGGCAGGGAGTTAAAAACACGAAAAAATTTGGCCCGCGTGCCGTCCAGGGAATTGTATTCGGTGATATGGGCAGTCGCTCCGAGGGTTTGAGTGAAGACTGTTTGTACTTGAATGTATGGACGCCGGCGAAACGCACCACAAAAAACCTTCCGGTGCTGGTTTATTTTTATGGAGGTGGTTTTGTAGCAGGAGACGGAGCGGAACCAAGATATGATGGAGAAAGCATGGCGGCGAAGGGAATGGTGGCTGTAACGGTGAATTACCGCCTGGGTGTATTTGGCTTTCTGGCTCATCCTGAGTTAAGTGCAGAAGCGCCGTACAAAGCATCCGGTAATTATGGATTACTCGACCAGCAGGCTGCATTAAAGTGGGTGCAGAAAAACATTGCTGCCTTTGGTGGAGACCCGAAACGTGTGACCATTGCAGGTGAATCAGCCGGATCAATCTCTGTAAGCTACCAGATGGCTTCACCTTTGTCAAAAGACCTGATCGCGGGCGCTATCGGCGAAAGCGGTGCAGGTATTTACCCAACCCTGGCACCGATCAAATTAGATTCTGCTGAAAAGGTGGGACTCGAGTTTGCAAAGAAAGCAGGCTATTCCACCCTGGCCGAATTGCGCAAACTCAGCACGCGTGACCTGTTTGAAATATACGCTGAATCAAAACGGTTTGGCTTCCCTGTGGTGATCGATGGCTATTTTTTAAAGTCTTCTCTACCAGAAGTATTTGCTGCAAAACAACAGGCAATGGTTCCGGTATTAGTAGGCTGGAACTCAGCTGAAATTCCAGGTGCGGCGTTTATGTACGGCATGCCACCATATACCAAAGAAAATTACGTCACCCGTCTCAAAAAAGAATATCCGAACGACCACGAGGAAGTATTGAAATTATACCCAGGTGATTCCGCTAAACAAATTGAATACTCAGCTACGGCGCTGGCCTCTGACCGCTTTATCGCGTACAGCACCTGGAAGTGGGCCGACCTTCAGTTGGCGAATAGTTCAAAACCTGTGTATCGCTACCTCTATAGCAAGCTTCGTCCGCCATTGGCCAATCAACAACTCACAGCGGGTCTTGCCGGCGGCACACTTAAAAAAGACGCGAAAGCTCCAAAAGCACCTGAAGCGATCGGTGCGCCGCATGCCTGCGAAATTGAATACTGCATGGGTAACCTGCACCTGGTAAAAGACTTTGCCTGGACGCCGGAAGATTACAAAGTGTCGGAAACCATGCAAAATTATTTTGCCAACTTCATTATCAACGGCGATCCAAACGGTGCTAAACTCCCGGTTTGGCCAGCTGCGAAAGCAGGTGATAAAAATCCCGATGTGATGGTTATAGATGTTGAATCAAAATCGGTAAAGTCCAACGATGAAGGCCGTTATCGCTTTCTCGACAAATCATATACTTCGAAAAAATAATTGGCGCAAGGCGCAGATAAAATAAATATCAAATAGCCACCAGCAGAAAAGCTGGTGGTTTTTTTTGTGCTTTATTGACTTGAACCTAACAACACACTTCCAACACTACCCGCCAAGAGGAAAAACAACCACACATTCCGGTCAGGGCTGCACGGAATGTATGTGGCATGAAATTGAAGCCATAGAGATGTTAACTATTGGTCACTCAAATGAATTTATTATGGCAGAATTGAATGTTCAACCGAAGAAAAAAAGTTCCATACTACCATGGGTATTGCTCCTCCTTGCGATCATAGCGGTTGCCTGGTTTTTAACCCGCGATAAGGACGTAGATAGCGCCGCAAATACAGTGGTGACTGATACGACAGCCGTCGACAGCATATCCAGCACCCCGGTTCTTAACAGACCTGATACAGCGGAAATAAACAGCAGATCAACTGCGAACAACGACTGGAATTCCGTTGATTTTAATGCGCCAGTGGTGAAATATGAGGAGATCACCGATCAGAATATCAATGTGCAGGGCAATACGAGTTACGGTATTTACAGCATTGGAGAATCTGTACTCTTTGACGAAGGGAAGGCAGAGCTGCGTTCAAATGCAAAAGCTAACCTTAATCAAATAAAATCTTCGTTGTTGAAAAGATACGAGGGTAGCGATATAAGGGTATATGGTTACACAGATACAGAAGGAAGTAGCGAAACGAATAAGGACCTCGCAGCACGCCGGGCGAATGCGGTAAAGGATTGGTTGCAAACGAATGGAATTGATGCAAGTCGCATCTCTGTAAATGCAGTCGGCGAAGCCCGACCGGCTGCATCGAATGCGACGGAACAAGGTCGCCAGCAAAATCGCCGCGTGGAGATCGTAGCTCGTGGTAACGGAACTACCTAAGATTGATCAACGAACAACTATTTTTTAACGGGCGCTTGCCCATAAAATAATTTGACATGAATTCAGAAAATATCAGGCATACGCGCCTGCAGAAACTAAGCGGCAGCGACTTTGAAATTGTTGATGGGCAACCTGACATCCGTGGCTGGGACGTGCGGGATGCTACCGGCAAACATCTCGGTGAAGTAGAAGACCTGATCTTCGATTATGCCAGCCAGAAAGTGCGATACCTCGTCGTTGACCTCGAAGACAATGAGTATGATCTTGGTGATCGGGAAGTATTGCTTCCGATCGGCATAGCAGAGTTGCATGAGAAGGACGATAACGTTATATTGCCTTCCATAACAATCCATCAATTAAAGGCCCTGCCTGAATACAACGAGGAAAGATTCGATACCGGGGTTGAATCAAGTGTGAGCAATGTGTTCGGTGGGCTGGGAGCCTCCGCGAAGCCGGGTGATCTGCATCATGATGATGAATTCTACAATCATGAACATTTCAATGATGCAAACCTTTACCGCAACCGCATTCAGCGGACCAATCAAACCGGCAGCTTAGATGAAGTTCAACCGGTAGATTATGATTCAAAAAGCGAAACAGAAAAGGGCGGATATCGACTCCGGAATCGTGGGCTTGACAATACACAAACCGAAAAAACAAATCTGGCAAACCGCAAGGGATCCGATGAGTTTGATGATAATAAAAGTCAGAATATGAACAAGGATTTTGATTAAGGTTTCTAACGAATACTACTTGTCAAGGGCAGCCTTAGCGGGCTGCCTTTTTGCTTCCCCTGGAAACGAATTTTCAATACAATAAATTCGCGTGAGGGATAGCAGCGGAAAGCCCGCAGCGCAGCAAGGCTTGCAGCGGATAGCCCGTTCCGTTAGGGCACGCCAAACAAAGAGCGACCGGGAATGGTCGCTCAAAAACGAGGAATTATAGTTGTCAGATAGGGCTAGTATTTTCTAAGGATTCTGATCTGATTGATTGATAAAATCATTGGAATCAATTTCCTTTTGCGGAATTTTCAAAATAAGTCGCGGGTCATTTGTTACCATGATATAATCGTTTGGTGCCTCATGGTTAGAACCTGAGCGGTCTAAAGCCAGTTGCAATCTTTTTGCATCGAGCCAATCAATCCCCAGCTCGCCGTACAATTCTTTGCGCCGCTCTACCAAAATCTCGTTGATCAATGCCGCACCTGTGTTTCCGGAGCGCACAGCTGCTTCATCCCTGTTCGATTGCAATGAGAACAACAACTCCGCGGCGTCTGCCTCACCCAGCCGGGCCTTTGCTTCCGCCTCGATCAACACCATCTCTGCTACCCGCATCATGATGATCGATTCATCAAAGTTTATGGTCTTTTGTTTTACCGTTTCACCGTTCAATAAGGTGACCTCGTAGGAGGCATGCGCTATCCCGAATTTGTTGGTCGCGTAATTATCTGGAGTACCGGGCGCATTGTATTCGAAGAAGGTATTGCGTATATCCGTTGTCGTGAAACGCTCTACCAGCTCTTCGCTCACATAAAATCCGTCGTAGCCGTCACCGGTTTGTTCAAAGAACGAACTGAGGGTACCATAATAAAGACTTTGTCCACCATTACCTGTTGTTTGTGGCAAGCCCCAGATCACTTCGCTCGAGGTGAGGTCGTTGTAATAAGTTGCATAGCCTTCTTCGTCTAACTGCAGGCCTATTCTTGCTTTTTGCGCCGCGGCCTTTGCATCAGCCCAGCGTTGTTGCTCGAGGTAAATGCGGGCGGCCATGCCCCAGGCGACATTGCTATTGACCTGGCTTTTCAAATTTCGGCTGCTGCCAATATTTGCGGTAGCGAATTCAATATCGCTGTTGATCTGGTCGTAGGTTTCCTTGATGGTTCCGCGGGCCTTTCCTTTATTTTGAATTGACGTTGGCTCCGTGTAAACGGGTACCCCGGGTGCATTGGGATTTTTGGTAATCGTGTGTTGAAATTCGCGGATGAGTTCGAAATAAAGCCAGGCCCTCAGCGCCCTTGCTTCTGCGGATAGCAGCGTTTTATCGTCAGCTGAAATGGACGGGCTTTCCGCTACTCCTTTGATGAGGATATTCACCTGGTTGATGTTTTCGTACAGGAATTCCCAGGTGAAGTTTACGCGGCGATAAGTCGGTTCGCGGTTTTCATTTTGATAATCATAAATGTACCAGGTAGGAAAAGCCATCACCACATCTTTTCCTTTAGCACCACGGGTAATGTTCAGCGATACAAAACTGTAGGTATCATCGTTGCCGCCGGCGGAGCCATCGAGGCTCGTCCATTGCGAACGCAGGTTGCGATATAACCCATTGAAAAAAGCCCGAACCCCATCGGTCGAAGAAAATACATCGACGGTGCTGACCTTGTCAGTCGGCCTTGGTTCATCAAGGAAATCTTTCTTACACCCAGTCACCAGCATGGATGCAGCCAGGAGCAGGCAAAAGAAAGGGAACAATTGTTTTGTTATTATTCGAATTGAAAGTTTCATAAACTAGTAATTAAGGGGTGTTAGAATGTAAAGTCGAGGCCAGCTGAGATCGTTTTGTAAACGTTTGAGTTTCCGTTTGAAGTGCCGTCGATATTGGCCTCCGGATCTGAACCTGCTTTCAGCTTGTCCCAGGTCATGAGGTTATCACCCTGCACGAAGAAGCGAATACCCTTGATGACTTTTTGGTTTGCTACCGGTATCGAGTACCCGAGCGAAATGTTGCGTAACCTTACATAGTCACCACTAAAGAGATAATTGTTCGATGGCGTTGTTACGTCACCGTTATCAGGATCAAGCCGCGGGATATTTGTGACATCGCCGGGCTTTTGCCAACGGCCTAAAATGTCGGCATGCATCTGCGAACCATACCCACTGAACAAACCGTGCATCAGGTTTGCGTAATTGGCGTCATAATATTTTCCGCCGAAAGCGTAGTTGAAAAGAATGTTGAGATCGAAGCCGCGGTAAGAAAGGCGCTGGCTAAGTCCACCGGTAAATTTGGGAATGCCGGAACCAAAATACTTTCGGCCGTTTGCGGACTCTGCCGCATCTTTTGTAGTGATGCGTTTTCCCGTTGGCTGACCATTGGTTCCGAGCTCATCAACGTACCACATAGGCAAGCCATCGGCCGGATCAACTCCTGCCCAATCGGCGAGGTAAAATTCATACCTGGATTTGCCTACGGTCAGGCGCTGAGAGCCGGAAGGCGCTAAGGTGTCGCGGTCAGTCAATTTCTTGATCGTATTCTGCAGATAGGTTGCATTGAAACCCGCCGTCCAGGTGAAGTTGCGATTTTTGATGATGGCATAATTCAAGGCAAGTTCAACACCCCTGTTCTCTACCTTACCAATGTTGAAAGCAACTGTACCGATACCGCCGGAATAAACCAGGGGAAGATTGAATAACAGATCGATCGATGACTTATTAAATACGTCGAGGCTTGCGGTGAGGCGACTGTTGAATCCCTCAAAGTCGAGCCCGATATTGGTGTTGCCCTGTCGCTCCCATTTGATGTCCAGGTTTGCGAGCTGATCAAAATATAAGCCCGGGTTGGTGAGCTCATCATAACCGGTGCTGAAGGTGCCAAGATATGGGAAGTAAGAGGCGAGTTGGTTGTTACCAACAACACCATACGAAGCACGGAGCTTCAAGAGGTCGATGTTATTTTTTCCTTTCAAAAAACCTTCCTCGCTGATCAACCAGGAAACGCCTCCGGCGGGAAAGAAGCCATAGCGATTGGCTTTTTCAAATCGGGAAGACCCGTCACGCCTGGCCGCGAATTCCGCAAAATATTTTCCTTTGTAATCATACTTCACGCGGCCGAGATAACTCAACAAGCGCTCGCTGGTGGTAGACCCGTTCAAGGTTTCATTTGTTGCGGCGTTGTTGAGTTCTTCCAGGCCGCCAAAAGGAAAGCCTGTTTTGGAACCGGAAAGGGCTTCCAGTTTATAATCGAAAGCTTCATAGCTCGCCATCACGTTCAGGTTATGCTCGCCAAAACGTTGTTGGTAGCTCAGCATGTTGTTCCAGGTCCAGGAAGTGGTAAGATTGTTTGTACGGGTAGTGCGACCGCCAACATTTGCAGCAAAACCAAAATCTTTATTATCGTGCGAAAGGGAATTAAGGGTAAAGCGATCGATACCAAAACTCGACCTGAAATTCAATCCCGGCGCCAGCCGGATATCGGCATAGGTATTCAGATTAATCATCAGGCGATCGTTCCGTTTCCTATCGAGAAAGGTTGTCGCAACATCATTGCTGTTGGTAAGGATCAGGCGATTTACATTCACCTCTCTATTAGGATCTCCAACCCCGTAATCAAAGATGGGGTTGCCGCCCGCGTCCTTCAACAAGGAGCCGTCCTCACCACGTTTGTACAGAGGGAAAACACTTGACAAAGTCCGGGAATATAAAATAACGTCGGTGTAACTATTGCTGCCCTGGTCAGGGAAATTTTGATTGGAAGAAACGATGGCCGTGCGAGCGCCCAATTGCAACCAGTCTTTTAGATCAGTGGTGTAATTGAAGCGGGCTGAAACCCGTTTGTATTTCGAGGTAATGATATAGCCATCCTGGTCGAGGTACTCTCCGCCAAAAAAATAACGCGACTTGTCGGTGCCGCCGGAAATGCCCAGGTTAACATTCGTGCGCCCGGCGATTTCGCGTTGCAATTCTTTCACCCAATCTGTGTTCCATAAGGGTTGTGCACCGTCCACCAGTTTCCCATTCACATCAACCGGTTTTGTGATGCTCCCATAAGGGTTGTAATGAAAGGCCGAGCGTATCAGGTTATCTGTTGCACGTTGCGCCGCGTTAGGATCTGCCCCGTAGTGATTGCGCAGGCCTTCCCAACCAAGTTCGAAATGTTGTTGTGTGTTAAGAAAGGGATACTCCGGGACAGCGCGGGATGAATAGCCCCGTATGGCAGAAACATTGATCACCGGCGCCGCATTCTTTCTTCCTCCCTTTGTGTTGATCAATATAACGCCGTTTGCAGCACGGGAGCCGTAGAGAGCAGTAGCAGTCGCGTCTTTCAACACCGAAAAATTATCAATGTCGGCGGGGCTGATCATGTTCAGGTTTCCCTGGAACGGAACGCCATCAAGCACGACCAACGGGTCGGCAGCGGCATTTACGGAAGCTATGCCGCGAATGCGGATGATCGGGTTATCACCGGGCTGCCCGGAATTGTTAACCACTACCACCCCGGAGGCGGTGCCCTGCAAGGCCTGTCCAACAGATGTTACCTGCTGCGCCTTGATCGCATCAGCATTCACTGTTGAGATAGCGCTCGTGATCTCTTTTCGCTTCTGCGTTCCATAAGCCACCACCACCACTGCTTCCAATTGCTTTTCCCTCGTCGACATAACAATGTCAATATTGGAGCGGTTGCCCACAGAAATTTCCTGGTCTGCATAGCCGACCGAACTGATACTAAGTGTTCTCGTTCCGGAAGGAACTGACAACAAAAAGCTACCATCGGCGCTGGAGGAAACCCCTCCGGAAGCACCTTTAGCAGTAACCGAAACATTGGGTACGGGCCGTCCCAGGCTATCCGTAACATTTCCCCTGATCGTAGTTGTTTGGGCCATAGCCCCAAGGCTCAAAACGAAAAAGAGCGAGAGCAGAATAAAATTTTTCATTACCGTCGGTTTAGTGAAGACTAAATCCTAAGGGCAAAATTTTATGTTAAAGTGCTCCCGTTAAACCGGGCCAATTGACTGAGTTATAGATTTTTTTGGATGAGTTATCTGAAAGCAAAACCGAATAAATTTTTAGCGGGCTTATTTGTTAAAAAATGATGACGGGAGAGGCTGTTGCACGGTCGGTGAGGCCGATTTATTATAATGTTTTGTTTACACCATCAACATTTAACCAACAGGAAAAAGCATGAGCCGGATTGACGAAATCCCGTACCAAATTTTATCCCACCTAATATTAGTCATCATCGTTCTCGCGTCTGCGGTTGTTGTTGAAGAGAGAGAATTTATTATCGCCGAACTTATAACTGAAAGTCAAACGGAAGTTGCGCACATTCCAGCGACGGTATGAATCCTGGTAAAATTGTTCCGTGTCATAAATAGTTCCCCAGCGCTGGCTGTTAAACAGATCACTTACGGCAAGTGTCAGTGAGGCTTTTTTATTCTTCATAAAATCTTTACGGAAGGCGAGGTCAACCTGGAACTCTGCGATATTTTTTCCCTGCGGGATTACCTGCGGTGATTCATAATCTACAATGGCCTGGAAACCGAAGTTGTTGAAGAAGGACGGGCGTTCAGTTTCAATCTTGTAATTAGTGATTAGTTTGGCTTCCCAGTTGAAACCCTTATTATCAAGCACAAGATCATTTACTTTGGCACTCACCGTGCGGTACTGCAGGTTCACGGTTGGCGTAATGTCGAAGTTCTTTCCAATCTTATGTTGCAGGGTAAATTCGGCACCATAACGGTTAGTCGTACTCGCGTTTATAAAAGTGTTTAAAATAGCGTTTGGATCGATCGCCGCATTTGCAAATTGCTGGTATTGGGCAGCGGTGATGGTATCGCTGTATTCAGTAATGTCATCGGGGTTATTGCGGAAATAAACAACTGCTAAAAAGTTGCCTTGCTTGTACGTATTATTATAGTTGACCTCAAATGAATTGATAAATTCCGGGCGCAGCGCGGGATTACCCTGGCGCAGGTTTGCGGGATCATTGATATCAACAAACGGGTTAAGTTGCCAGAATTGAGGACGACGGATGCGCCGGCTATAATTGAATTGCATCTCGTTGGATTCGTTCAACTTTTTAGTGAGGTACACACTTGGAAACAAACCATCCCAGATATTTTTTAAACTGCCCGGGTACTCATAACCAAATTTGTAGGCACTGTCAACTAGTTCACCGTCAAATTTTGAATGTTCGCCCCGAAGTCCAAGTTGGTATGAGAAACTTTTCAGGTTTTTTGAAAATGTAAAGTAGGCTGCGGTAACGGCCTGGTCGTAAGCGTAATTATTGCTGAGGGGTAATTTTTCCGCCTGTCCATTATCATCGGCGTAAGCATTGTAATAGCTTTTAAAGGTCGAGGTAAAACTGCGCAGGCCGGTTTCGATCTTTGTGCTTTCGTTAATCGGATTTACATAATCTGCCTGTATGGTCAATTGGTTTTCTTCGTTGCTGCCATCATTCCAGACCAACGAAGGTTGACGATATTGCGATCCATCGGGTTTAAAGTAAAGCGTATTGATATCGGACAGACTTGTGCGGGAACCATAGTTATAATTTATATCCGCAGTGAGTTCTTTTCCTTCTTTCGGGAAGTTGTGTTTAAAATTCAAGCGCGTGCTACCCCGGTCGAATTTAGAACTTCCATCCGAACGCCGAAGTCCTGAGTAGGTCAGCACCCGGCTCGCATCCAGGTATTCCTGGTTTTGCATTTCCACGTTACCAAATTTACCTTTTGAAAAATCCTGGGAGATCGTGATGGTGTTGCGGTTGCTGAGAAAAATGTCTGTTCCAAAACGGAGGGAATTAAAATTCCGGTCGCGTTCGTTTTTGGAGAACTGGTTGAAGTAATCGGTAACAACACCACCTTTTTTATTTTGCCGCAAGGTTTGTCCGCGGGCAATGCCGCCTGACTGGTTATGGCCCACACTGGCAAAGAAGTTGAACTTACCCTGGCGCAGGTTTATGTTTAAGTTGCCACTAAACAATTCGGGGGTACCACCACTCAGTGAGATGACGCCGTTGAGGCCAATGCGTTTATTTTTCTTCAATACTACGTTGATGATTCCACCGGAACTGGCAGCGTCAAATTTCGCAGATGGATTGGTGATGAGTTCAATTTTGTCGATGTGATCTGCAGGTATCTGGTCAAGGGTTAAGATGGTTGGCCGGCCGTCAACAAATATCTGGGGCGTGCTATTTCTTAGTTCAACATTTCCTTCGATATCAACCGACACGGAAGGGATGTTCTTCATAATGTCTACTGCGGTTCCGCCAGCGGCAAGTAAACTTTTACTAACGTCAAAGATCTTACGGTCGATCCCCATTTGCAAGGCTGGCCGGGTTGCACTCACCACCACTTCACTCAACTGTTTTACATCTGTTTGCAAGGAGATATTTCCGAGGTCGCGTTGAAAACCCGCAGGCCGGTTAGTTTGATTTGTACCCGCCCGGACGTATTGTTCCTGAGGTTGATAACCTAGGGCCGATATTACCAGCTTGATACTGTCGGCAACCGGTAGCCGTTCGAACCTGAACTCACCATTCGGCCGCGTCAGCATTCCGTCAAAAAGGCTGTCGGTGTTAGTACCGGGCACGTAGATCTGCACTGAGGCTGCAGCGATCGGTTTGCCCGTGGCGTTATCAAGAAGTTTTCCATACAGGCCTTCACTTACTGCAGCGTTCATGGTCACATTGTCGGGTTGTTGCTCCGGTTGCTGCGAGAACGCCGTCAAAAAAAGTATGAAAGAGAGAGAAGAGAGAAAAAAATGTTTCATGTTGAATATTTGTTGGGGGAAAAACTGCCCAGGATTTTAAAGAACGTATCGTGTGTGCCCGTTGTTAAGGTGAGTGGCAGCCCGCTACGTGGTTTTTTGAAGCGCAAACCTACGTCAATCGGCCCTTTTAGCCATCTCTTAAACCCTTGGTCTGCTGAAAAGTCATGTTTAATTCTGTTGCGGAAATGTTAAAAAAGGAGTTTGTGAAACCATGTTGAGCAAACTGCATTCCTTGGGTTAACAAGTCGGAGTACGCATTGTTGCCTTGTCGGGAAAAGCGGAAAGGTGTTCCAGCGCCACTTCGCTGGAAACATGTAGCAAAAAAGCGTCTTGTAAATTTATTTCGCATTAACAATTGACCGAAAAATGCAGGCGGTCCACTAAAATTCAAGTCTTTATGGAATGAATATTGTCTTTGTTGGATATTAATTAAAATTTAAAACAAACGGCTGGCACGGTCGCCTGCAACTTCGGGCGATAATTTCCGTTTGTATTGTAAACAGTAATTGACGAATGACGATTAAATGCACTTTTTTGTTTTTACCGGCCCTCTTGCTGATTTCTACGCTTGATCTATTTAGCCAGAGCGATTGGGAATTAAAAATGAATAAGGAGGGCATTACGGTTTACACCAAAAACCTGGAGAACTCTCCATATAAGGCAATCAAAACTGTTTGTACCATCAAATCTTCTATGAGCCGGCTCACAGCTGTACTGCTCGATATTGAGAACAGTGCCGACTGGGTTTATTCCACGAAAAAATGTTCTGTGTTAAAAGTTAGTTCGCCGACAGACCTAACCTATTATTCAGAGATCGCCGTTCCCTGGCCAGTCAGCAACCGTGACTTTATCATTCGCCTCAAAGTTTCGCAGGACGAAAAAACAAAGGTTGTTACTGTGCTGGGAGAAAACAAACCAACCTACCTGCCGGAAAATAAGAATGTTGTTCGCATTCAACGCTCCTTTTCAAAGTGGTTGATAACGCCGCTACCAAATGGTTTACTCAAGATTGAATATTTGTTAGAGGTAGATCCAGGTGGTACCATCCCAGCCTGGTTAATCAATATGTTCGCTACGAAAGGCCCTTTCGAAACCTTCAAAAATTTGCGGGAACAGGTAAAAAAGCCCCGGTACGATAAGGTGACCCTGGCATTCATCAATAATTAGTAGCCACCTGGCCTCGTTTGCCTGGTGATTCGCTGCTAAGCCCATCTCTCCAAAATTTCGATTCGGGTTTACAGCCGCAAAAGCTGTCTATCATTTTTCCGAAACTAGTGCCTGCTATTCCTTCTGCGTAGCTTGGTTCGATACAAAGTAAAACAAGCCTCAACTCAGTTCTCCCCCCGGAACGATCTTGTAATCAATACCCCTTATTTTTGCCGAATATTAAGTTTTGATGAAGAAATTGTTACTTGTTCTCTGCCTGTACCAATCCGGTGCAATGGCTCAAAAAGATAGTTCGTCTTCGAAGCAGGCTGTCGCAACGCCAGCGAAGCCAAGACCTAAATGGTACGAGACAATTTCGCTGCGAGGGTATTTGCAAACACGCTACAACCGGTTGCTGGAAACCAATTCAGCGCTCCAGTGCGAGCAATGCGATCGCTCCTGGGGCGGAAACGGCGGATTCTTTATTCGCAGGGCGCGGATCATAGTCTTCGGGCAAATTCATCCCCGACTATATTTTTACATTCAACCCGATTTTGCAAGCTCTCCCTCTTCAACCACCCAAAATTTTGCCCAGTTACGCGATGCCTACATCGACCTCGGGCTTGACAGCAAAAATGAATACCGCATCCGGGTAGGGCAAAGCAAATTGCCTTTCGGGTTCGAAAACATGCAGTCCAGTCAAAACCGGCTCCCGCTTGACCGAACCGATGCCTTGAACAGTTCCTTAGCAAACGAACGCGACATTGGAGCCATGTTTTACTGGGCACCACAAAAAACGAGACAACTTTTTTCTTCCCTCGTGAGTGATGGATTAAAGGGGTCCGGTGATTATGGCGTTGTTGGCTTCGGTGTATTCAACGGGCAAACCATGAATAAACCCGAGCAAAATAAAAATCTACATGTGGTCGGCAGAATCAGTTACCCGATGGAGGTCGGAAGTCAACTGATCGAACCCGCCATCCAGGCATACACCGGCAAATATTTTATAACTCCTGATCAGCTTTCTGCGGGAACAAAGATCAAAAAAGGAAATAACTACCTCGATCAGCGCATTGCCGGAACCTTTGTGTTGTACCCCAAGCCTTTTGGAATACAGGCTGAGTACAATTGGGGCACAGGGCCCGAATTTAATACAGCCACCGATTCAATCGAAAGCAGATCCTTGTCCGGCGGTTACGCCCTTTTTTCCTACATGTTTAAGGCAAAGGACCAGGTTTTGATCCCGTTTGTAAGGATTCAAACTTACTCAGGGGGAAAGAAACATGAGCTGGATGCGAGGAGCTATGACGTGGACGAGTTCGAGATCGGGCTCGAGTGGCAACCCTTTCGCAATTTTGAACTGGTTACCATGTATACCATCTCACACCGTCGATTTGAAGATTTTAATAAGCAGAACAACTACCAGGAAGGCCAATTGTTGCGGCTCCAGGCCCAGGTAAATTTCTGATTTTTACTTATCCCCGGCATCGCCGAAAATGATTTCCCCAACTTTTGCCGCACCATTTTTGTTAAGTTATCCGTGACAATTGAATTTTCACTAAAAACCAATGTTATGGATAAATTGAAAAAATTAGAATTGATGGACAAGATCCTGCGGGAACTGGATGATCTTAAAAACAGTCAAACTTCTGTGTTGAAGAAACTGGCTCAAATTGAAGCCGACAATATTAATCTTGGCGTAGGCTTGCTTGAACAAAAGCTGCCGGACCTACACGCCGAGGTAGACAGTGGTGTGACGATCGTTACGGACCTGCACCAGGAATTCCAGGAGCACCGTGATAAATTTTACACGGAAAATAACCTCGCCGCCGTGCAGGATCCTACTGCCTAAAATTGATCGTTTACATTTGAGATTGGCGAAACTCACCTCAAAAGGGAATACAGCTGGTAGGCCGCTTATCAAACAATTTTTCTAATATGAAATTTTAGCGTGAACATTGTGCCGATTCACCTAAATTTTAAAACAAATAGTATGAAGAAAGTTTTGCTCCACTCATTCATTTTGATGGGTTTTGTGTGTGCCGTTTTTACAACATCTGCGCAAACAGCGGATGAGGTAATTGATAAATATCTTACCGCCATTGGCGGGAAAGACAAATGGAAAAAAATCAATTCCTTAAAGATGGATGGCCAGATAGAGGTGCAGGGTTTGGAGATCCCGTTTAAGGTTCAGGCGATCAACCTCAAGGGGTTGCGGGTGGATGCAGAATTCCAGGGGAACCAAATTATCGACATCACAACTCCAGACAAGGGCTGGATGCAAAACCCGATGATGGGAAAAACAACTTTGCAACCCTTGACTCCCGATGAGCTGAGTAATAAACTGGATGACCTGGATATACAAGGGCCGTTCGTTGATTACAAAGAGAAAGGAAGCATAGTTGAAGCCCTGGGAAAAGATGAAGAAGATGGCAATGAGTATTTCAAAATAAAGCTCACAACCAAGAACAAGAACGAAACAACCTATTATTTCGATCTTAAAACAAACCTTATCTACAAACAGGAATCCGTAACCCAGCAACAGGGACAGGATGTAAAAATGACGAGCAAAATGCTGGATTACCAGGATACCGATTTTGGTGTTAAGATGCCGTTCAAAGTAGATCAAAACGGGATGATGTTGGTGACAAAAACAGTGTCGACCAATCCGCCGGTTGATGAAAAGATCTTCAGCGATAAATAAAGTTTTTCTTTCCAAAAAGTCTTACGCTTCCCCGGTCGCGTAAGGCTTTTTTATTTCTCTCCAACTGCCAAAACACTTTTATGAAAAAACAATCTTTCCTGTTCTTTCTCTTAACTGCGTGTGCCTTACAACTCTCCGCACAAACGACCCTCAACTCATCCTATTTCCAAACAATGACGGCCCGGTCCCTGGGCCCATCCACAATGAGTGGGCGTATCACCGCTATTGAAGGCCTTACTGTAAATGATCAATTAACCTTGTATGTGGGTACCGCCGGCGGTGGCATCTGGAAGACGCAGAATGGCGGCATGTCCTTCGCCCCGGTCTTTGATAAATACTGCCAGAGCATTGGTGCACTGGCGGTTGAAAAAGACAATGCAAAAGTCGTTTATGCAGGTACAGGAGAAAGCAATATGCGCAACACCGTTTCTATCGGCGATGGCATCTACAAGTCAACTGATGGTGGCAGCAACTGGCAAAAGATCGGGCTCGATAGTTCAGAGCATATCAGCAAGATCGTATTTGATCCCACGGATAATAAAACACTGTTTGTAGCGGTGCCAGGACCACTCTGGAACAGCAGTGAACATCGCGGATTATATAAAACAACGGATGCTGGAAAAACCTGGAAGAAGATCCTATTTGTAAACAATGAAACAGGTTGTGCGGATATCGCCATCCATCCTACCAATCCAAAGATCATGTTGGCCAGTTTCTGGCAATTCCGGCGACAACCGTATTCGTTTGCTTCCGGCGGGCCGGGAAGTGCTTTATATAAAACTGTGGATGGTGGTGACAACTGGGCGAAGGTGACACAAGGTATGCCCGAAGGTGAGTTGGGCAGGATCGTTGTTACCATCAACCCATCAAAACCTACGGAGGTGCTGGCGATCGTTGAGGCAAAAAAACCTGGCCTGTTGATCTCCGGAGATGAAGGCAGCAGCTGGAAAAATCTGGCCGCGACCGAGAACATCACGGCACGCCCATTTTATTTTAGCACCCTTGTCTTCGATCCTAAAGATCCGAAGCTGGTGTACCGTCCGGCGTACGATTTCCAATATTCCAAAGATGGCGGCTTCTCCTGGAACAATATGCTGAGCGGTGGTGTAGATCCACATGCGGATCATCATGCACTTTGGATCAATCCAAACAACACGCAGATGATGTACCTCGGCACGGATGGTGGCGTTTACCTCAGCGTCAACAAAGGCATTTCCTGGCAGTTTCTTAATAATTTACCTGTCGGCCAGTTTTATCATGTTATGGCTGACAATGAAAAGATCTATAACGTTTATGGCGGCCTGCAGGACAACGGAAGCTGGATGGCCCCGAGCTCATCTGCGGGCGGCATTTCAAGTGCGGATTGGATGGATATCAATGGAGGCGATGGTTTTTGGGTTCAGCCCAGCCCGTTGAATCCGAAGATCGTTTTTGCAGAATCGCAGGGTGGAAATGCCAATCGTGTCGATTTGGTTACCGGCAATGTAGCTTCCATAAAACCACAAAAAGTTAGCGGGGAGGCGGAACATCGCTTTCACTGGAATACGCCGATTGTAACCGGGATGTCAAAGAAAAAAGCTGCGAATGGTAAAGCACAGTATAATTTATACATGGCTAATCAATTCCTCTATCGCTCTACGGATGAAGGACGCAACTGGCAGCGCATTTCCCCGGACCTAACCACCAACGACCCGGCAAAACTTAAAACAGAAGAAAGCGGTGGCATCACCGGGGATAATACTTCTGCTGAAAATCATTGCACCATTTTTACCATCACCCAGGATGCGGCGAATGAAAATATTATTTGGGTTGGCACCGATGATGGCAACCTGCAGGTAACCGTTGACGGTGGTAAAACCTGGACAAACAAAGCCGCTGCTGCCTGGCAAGCCGGCATTCCCAAGGGTAGCTGGGTAAGCTCCATCGAATTATCGAAACAGAATGCGAAACGGATGTATGCGAGTTTTGACAACCACATGTATGGCGATCATAAAACTTATCTCGCCATGAGCAGCGATGGTGGCAACACCTGGACCAAATTCAACTCGGCTGAGTTTAGCGGCTTTGCACATGTTATCCGCGAAGACCTGCAAAATGAAAAATTGCTCTTCGCCGGAACCGAGATGGGTTTATACATTTCGATCGACGGCGGCGGCAGTTGGATGCGCAGCAAGTACCAGGAAATGCCGTGGAGTAACCAGGTACGGGACATTCAAATTCATCCGAAAACAAGTGACCTCCTCATCGCCTCTCATGGACGTGGCATTTATATTATCGATGACCTGCAACCGCTGAGGCAACTGGTAAAATCTGATGTGAACGCAGATGTGATCATGTACCCCGTGAAAGATTTTGAATACGACTTTCCACCGCAGGCCCCATCAACCGGGGCTAACGTTAACGGCTACGTGGCGGGCAATAAAGTTGTACTGCCCACCATCACCTATTATTTGAAGGAACGTAATACAGCGGGAGTTAAGCTTGAAATATTTGACCCAGCCAACAAGAAAATAAAAGACCTGAATGGAACAACCAGCAAAGGTTTGAACAAAGTTTACTGGCCGTATAACATCAACCCGCCAAAGGTTGCGAAAGGGGGATTTGTTGCGGGATCAAGTGTATTTTATTCCGGGCTTGTCGCACCGAAAGTGCCGGTGGGCAGGTACAGGGCGGTTCTCACGGTAGCTGGTAAACAGTATGAGCAATTCATCAATGTTAAGCCAAATGATGCCCGAAACTTTACGGCAAAAAATATGACCGCGCTTTATGAGCAGGGAATGCGCTTGCATAGATTACATGAGAAATTGGCCACTCTTGTAGATAGCATGGATAAAGTGATCGCGACCACAACAAAATTAGCCACGAAGACAGCCGCTCAAAAAACCCTGCTTGACTCGCTGGATACCATGCGGAAAGAAATGCTTGAATTAAACCGGCAGACTGTTTTCTTTGACGAGTTTAAATACCGGAGACGCCTAAGCGATGTGTACTTCGAAGTGGCCCTGGCGCTGGAACCATTGTCAGCGACAAACGTAGGTACGATCGAGCTGCTGGAAAAAGAGTTTGCTGTTTTCAATAATCGTTTTAATGGCTTATTAAAAAGGCCTGGCGCAACTGCTCCATAAAATGCTCCAACTGAAAAAGGTTGTTAACCGATTTGGCTAACAACCTTTTTTTTGCTTAATATTTTTAGTCCCAACAAAATGGAAGCTGCATCACTCAACCTTGATGCGATCAAATTTGAGGTGCATGATGCGGCCGGAGTTTATCTCAAAACCTGTAACATTTTTGTTTGCATCATACAGCATCTTTAAATGATTAATCCACCAGTTTTCACTCGTCAGGTGATCGTTGTTCAATAGGGTCAGTTTCGCGTCCGGGTATTTTGAATTGGTGAGCAGCAAGCCGTGATCTTTGAATACAATACCATATTTGCAATCTAATTCCGGTGAATAGTATGTGCCGACAAAGCGGGATAACGATGTGTCTGCCTGTTTACCCATGGCCACATATTTAAACAGGTGAAGTTCATCATCGGGGGTAACGATGTTGAGCAGGGTGTCTTTGCCGGAAGTGCTGAAACTAAAGGAAATCTGTGGTGCGTCCGCGATTAAAAATTTATTGCCGGCTTCTTTCACCAGTTCGCCTCGCTGCGAGTAAATTTGATAGTGGAGTTTATTTTCACTCACCTCAATTGTGAATGGTAAGCCCTCTTCGCCAATATAACTCCCGGTAAATTTTTTATACCCCAAAACATCCGCAGCGGAAGTTTTAGATTTTCCCGGAGCCTTCGCAGTGCTGTTCTTCGAACTGTCTTTGATAAAAAAATTGGCAAGCTGGTGCGCCAGGTTGCCGGGGTCTATTTCACCAAAATTTGAAAACACCAGGAAGCCCATTTTTAAACCCGGAAATACAGAAAGAAAAGTGCGGTACCCTGCATCGCCACCGCTGTGGGCCAACTCTCTTTGCCCGCGATAATCACCCACGGAAATACCATTCGCGTAATTGATCTCTTTGCCGGAATTCAACCGTCCCTTCTTCGCTAACGAGTCGACGTTCAGGTTGTAATTGACAGCCTTGTAAAAACTCATGATCCATTTACTCATGTCAGGAATATTGGTAAAGAGACTGGTAGCTCCGGCAACGGAATAACTAAGGACCGCATTATTGAAGGTGGCGCTGTCCGCTTGTCCATATGAATAGGACCGGTTCTTTACAAGCTCAGTGTAGTCATCATGAAAATGCGTATTCAGCATTCCGAGTGGTTTGAAAATAGCTGAATCTGAAAACTTACGAAGCGTTTGACCCATCACTGATTTTACGATCTCTGCCAGCATCGTGTAGCCACTGTTGGAGTAACTATATTTTTCACCTGGCTGAAAGTTGAGCGCCTTTTGCATGCTTAATAGTTTAACCACATGATCCTGCGTAATAACATCATCCAGCCGGGTGCCGGATATCGCCAGCAATTGCCACTGATCGCGGATGCCGCTCGTATGATTAAGTAAATGTTGGATAGTGATCTTGTTCTTCGCCAGGGTTGGAAACCAGGGAAGGTGTTTGCGTACATCATCCTCCAGCGATAGCTTTCCCTGTTGCGCCAGCAACAAAATGCTCCAGGCTGTAAACTGTTTCGACACCGAAGCCATGTGGTAAATTGTTCCGGGGGTATTTGGTATATCGTACTCAAGGTTTGCCATTCCGTAACCTTTTGAATACACCAGCTGGTCATTCATCACGATGCCAATCGTGCAGCCCGGACTCGTCTTCTTATCCCATTTTATAAAAAGACTATCAATTTTTTTTACGAGTGAGTCTGGAAATTTCTGTGCACTGCCTAAGTGTGGCAAGGCTGTGGCAGCAATAAAGAAAAAGAGAAAATTTCTGTACTTGAATTTCATGATGTGAACATTTAGGCGCCTGTAAAATTTAAGCAGTGGATAAAACTGCGTGTCAAAATAGGGATTTTGAACTGGCTATTTTGGGAAAGATTATAGCAGGTAGCATCTCGCTATGAATGGTTCGCCCTGGATTTTTATATCGCAATAAAACTTTAACCTACCGGATGACTCACCACAGAACTTGAAAGGGAACAGTTGGCGCTGTCAAAAAAGTTGGGAGCATCTTGTCGCAAAAATCCTTTTATTTGTCGTGTTTGCACAGCGCCTGGTTATCTTTTAGTCAGGATGTTTGCACCAGGATATTCATCATCAAAACGATCACAAAAATGGAAACACAAAAACAAATGCTCACCGTCGAAACAAACGTAGCAGCTCCCATCGAAAAAGTTTGGGACTACTGGACAAAACCCGAACACATCACCCAATGGAACAGTGCGTCTCCAGACTGGCATTCGCCGACCGCTACCAATGACCTGCGGGCAGGGGGCAGTTTTTCTTGCAGGATGGAAGCAAAGGACGGATCTATGGGTTTTGATTTTGGTGGAATCTATGATGAGGTTACTCCGCACCAGCAAATTACGTACACCCTGGGCGATGGAAGAAAAGTGGACATTAAATTTACCGCAGAAGGCCAGGGTACAAGGGTAGTTGAAAATTTTGAAGCTGAAGCTACTAATAGCCTTGAAATGCAGCAAGGTGGATGGCAGGCAATCATGGACAATTTTAAAAAATATACAGAAGCAAATTAAGGACAGGAAAATTGCGTGGCTACGTATACGTTAGCGCTCGAGCTTTTTCTCAAACAGCAGAAAATGTTGGATGGGTAAAAAGTCGCCACGAGATGCCAGCCGATAACCATTGGCAGAAAATTCTTTTTCTAATTGCGCCACCGAGGTTTTGTGCAGCGCCTTGATCGGCACGCTTGCATCTTCACCGCGGTACTCTATCAACAAGATCTTGCCACCGGGCTTTAATGCAATTTCCAAAGCCTGCAACATTTCTTGGGGAAATTCGAGTTCGTGGTAAACATCCACCATGATAGCCAGGTCAACACTGTTTTCCGCAAGGCCCGGTTCCTTGATCGTGCCACGAACAATCTCCACAACGCTGTCTTTCAAGGCAGCTTTTTTTTGCTCCAATAGATCGATGAGTTCCTGCTGGATCTCCACGGCATACACTTTCCCTTTCGGAACTTTTGCTGCAAGCCGAAAACTATAGTACCCTGTGCCGGCGCCTATATCAGCAATGGTGGCGGTTTGGGGCACATCGATCTTTTCTATTGCCAGCTTTGTGTTTTCTTCCTGGTTTCGATCGGGCCTCTCCAGCCAGTCGCTGCCCGCAGCGCCCATCACATGTGCGATCTCTCTTCCTTTATAAAATTTGCCGATGCCATCCTGTGAAGCAACATGATAAGTGTATGCAGAATCGCCCGGTTTTTCCAAAGGTTCGTTTGTTCGCTTCTGTGAGTTACACTGTGTAAAAAATCCGGAGGTTAAGAGGGCCAGTAAAATTGTTCGTATTACCATTCGCATCGTTTTGATGTTTAATAATCAACACACAAAATTGTTTCCTGTTACAAGCTTTTTTTTATTCACCTCAAAAAGTAACCCAACTATTTTACTCTTAACAAACTCTTTGTAAACATTGAATAAATAAATACATCTCATACATAATTAAATCACTTTAAAAATTACAATTATGAAAAAGATTATTACGCTTGTCGCTTCGGTTATCCTGGTTGCAACAGCATTTGCCCAACCCAATGGAAGAGCTTACGGTCACGACAAAGACAGGGATGTAGTCTACAATGACAGCCGCTATGATCGCAACGACGATCGTCGCGATGATCGCCGGAATAACCGTTATTATTTCAGCAAGAGAGACCGCGACATGCAGATCTCGCAGATCAATCGCACCTACGATCAAAGGATCAACGCTGTCAACAGCAAATGGTTTGCAAGCAACGGAAAAAAACAACGGATGATGCGTGAGTTGGAAAATGAGCGCCGGTACGAGATCAGGAAAGTGTATGAAAGATACAACCATCGTTCAAACAGTGCTGATGACAATGACAGGAGAAGAAATTGGTAAACATGCCCTATGACGGATCCAGATGAAAACCCCTTTGACGAGGGGTTTTTTATTTGTACCCGATTTTTGACTTGGCTCATGGGACGTAACGACGATTTAATTTTTTGCCGGTAACTTGCGGCCCTGGCTCTTGAAGTAAAAAGTTTAACTCCTCAATCATCAAATTCGAGTAAAAAAAATATCCCGCGTGAACCTATCAAAACTTTTTACAGGCTTTTTTGAAAGTGAAAAGTCCGGGGGCTTCATCCTGGTTATTATGACCGCCGTCTCGCTGCTGGTTGCAAACAGCACGTTTGGTGAGGGGTACATTCAATTCTGGAATATGGATGTTGGTGGCCACAGCCTTACACATTGGATCAACGATGGGCTTATGACCATCTTCTTTCTCCTCATCGGCCTGGAACTCGAACGAGAAATTTACCAGGGTGAATTATCCACTTTAAAAAACGCTTCACTCCCGGTCATTGGTGCGCTTGGTGGTATCCTGGTGCCGGCCGGTATTTTCCTGGTAGTGAACTATGGACTTAAAACACAACCTGGTGCCGGCATTCCAATGGCTACCGACATTGCTTTTGCAATCGGCATCTTATCCTTGCTGGGTAATAAAGTGCCAACCTCTCTCAAAATATTTCTCACGGCCCTGGCCGTGATAGATGATCTTGGTGCCATCATCGTCATTGCTATTTTCTACACGAAAACCCTGGTGTGGCTGAACCTCATTATTTCCTTATCGATCTTCGCTTCGTTACTGGCACTGAATCGCCTCAAAGTGCGCAACCTTGTGCCATACCTGTTGGGTGGAATTGCGATGTGGTATTTCATGTTGAACTCCGGAGTTCACGCCACCATCACCGGAGTTTTGCTGGCGTTTGCAATCCCCTTTGGTGATGGAGACGAGCGTTCAACCTCTTATATTCTACAACAAAGTTTACACAAGCCGGTAGCCTTTTTCATCCTTCCGCTGTTTGCAATGGCGAATACAGGTTTCGCGATAGGAATGGAATCCCTCGAAGGGTTAAGCAAGCCGGGAGGTTTGGGCATCATCGCCGGCCTGGTGATCGGTAAACCGCTCGGAATTTTCTTGTTTTCCTGTGTGGGTGCTGCGATCGGACTTTGTTCTTTACCTGCTGATCTCAAGTGGAAACACATTTTTGGTGCTGCCATGCTGGGCGGAATTGGATTCACCATGTCGATCTTTATTACGCTGCTCGCTTATGAAGATGCGGAACTTATAAATGAGGCAAAGATCGCCATCCTGGCGGCATCCATCATTGCAGCTTTGAGCGGGCTGCTCTTCTTGAAAAAGATCTTATCCGCGCAGCCTGGTAAGCCGGCATAGCTTTTCTACGCATATTGCTACCTGGGAAGACTGGAGAAAAATTGTCGCGGACAGCCATGTAAATTGTCGTGAACAACCTGTTATAAGTTTACAAATCATGAGATCTTTGAGTACTCAAATTTTATGGACACCCAAATTAACGTGATGCAAAAGATCAAACCTTTTCTGTGGTTCGACAACAATGCTGAAGAAGCGCTGAACCTGTATACATCTATTTTTCCCAACTCAAAAATTTCGGGGGTTACGCGATACGGCGCTGGCGGCCCCGGGCCGGAAGGGTCTGTGATGACTGCCGCGTTTGAACTGGAGGGGCAACAGTTTGTGGCCTTGAATGGAGGACCTCATTTTAAATTTACCGAAGCCATCTCCTTTGTTGTTGATTGTGAAACGCAGGAGGAAGTAGACAACTATTGGAATAAATTGGTGGCCGGTGGGCAGGAAAGTCAATGCGGTTGGCTAAAAGATAAGTTTGGCCTGTCGTGGCAGATCGTTCCACGGAGGTTGATAGAATTGATGCAGGATAAAGATGCACGTAAGGCGCAAAATGTTGTGCAGGCGATGATGAAAATGAAAAAGATCATCATTGCAGACCTGGAAGCCGCTTACAACAAATAAGGTGTTTGCAATCGTCGAAAGATGAAAGAATAAAAAAGCAGGAACTAAAAATGTTTCCTGCTTTTTTTTGGAGTGAATTGAACTTCATCAAACAACGAAAACTCATAATCCTTGCTGACTGAAAGCTGGTTCGAAATATATACCAGGGAGGTTTTGGGTCCACGACTCTTTTCGAAAAAGCGAAATCTCCGCACTCATCTTGCTGTTCTTTCTTTACCTAACTTTAAGAAAAATATTTTATGAAGCGGACCAACCTCCTGATCCTTCCCGCCCTTTTATTTTCAGTCCTCAGTTTTTCTCAACGAACACAAAAGCCACCGCTACATGGTAAGAACTGGATGGCGATCACCGGTAAACCCTTAGCCGCAACAGCAGGCAGCATTGTGTTTCAAAAAGGCGGCAACGCGGTAGATGCGGCTTGTGCCATGCTTGCTGCTACCTGCACCATGTGGGATGTGCTGAGTTGGGGTGGTGAAACGCAGGCATTGATCTATAACCCCAAAACAAAAAAAGTCATCGCCATCAATGCGCTCGGTGTTGCACCAACCGGAGCTACAGTAAAATTCTTCAAAGACAAAGGATATAATTTTCCGCCCGAGTATGGCCCACTTGCAGCGACCACTCCCGGCACAGCCGGAGGCCTTTGTTATATGCTTGCCGAATATGGCACGATGAGCCTGGAACAGGTTCTAGCTCCAGCCATGCAACTCGCTGCCGGGTATCCCATCGAGGCACAGACCGCAAACCAGATGGAACGGAATAAAAAGATGATCAGCGAATGGCCCTACAGCGCAAGAGTTTTTTTACCGCATACCGGTGAGAAGCGCTCCGCACCGGAAGCCGGTGAGATCTTTGTTCAGAAAGATTTGTTGCAAACGCTCACAAAAATGGTGGAAGCAGAACGACTGGCCATCAAACAAAAGAAAACCCGTAAGCAGGCGATCATGGCAGCGAATGACCGGTTTTATAAAGGAGACATTGCCCGGGAATTTGTACGCGGATCAAAAGAGCAGGGTGGACTGATCACCATGGAAGACCTGGCAAATTGGAAACCAATTGAAGAAGAACCGCTGAAGGTAAATTATAAAGGCATCGACGTTTACAAATTACAGCAATGGACACAGGGGCCGATGCTCTTGCAGGCACTGAATATCCTGGAAAATTTTGACCTGAAAAAAATGGGTTATAACAGTGCGGATTACATAAATACAGTTTATCAAACAATGAGCCTTTCCTTTGCTGACCGGGATTTTTATTACGGCGATCCATATTTCCCGCCGGCAGAACCTATGGAGGGATTGCTAAGTAAAGCCTATGCAAAATCAAGAGCAGCACTCATCACGCCGGATAAAAATAATGCAAGCGCCGGCCCGGGTGATCCGTACCCGTTCGAGGGCAAACAGAATCCCTGGACAAATCTGCTGAAACTTCGTGCAACCATCAATGATAGTACTGCCAATAATGGGAGTCCAATACCGAAACATGATCAGCAATCTTTTAACCTGGCGCCGAAAGAAGCAAGATTGCTTGCGGCCGAAACGGCAATGCTGGCAGATGAAATTAAGCTCCCGGGAAACGATGTGGAGACAGCAGCATACCAGGATCGGCTTTGGCGCGGAACCACCTCGGTGGAAGCTGCTGATAAAGATGGGTGGGTAGTTTCAATTACACCAAGCGGTGGATGGCTACCGGCCTGTATTGCCGGGAATACAGGTATCGGCATGAGCCAGCGGATGCAAAGTTTTGTATTGGACAGTGTCATCAACCCGTTTAATGTTGTTGCGCCCGGACGAAGGCCACGGGTTACACTAACGCCGACGCTTGCCCTAAAAGATGGAAAACCTTTTTTATCTTTTGCGGTACAGGGCGGTGACACCCAGGATCAGAATCTTCTGCAGTTCTTTCTAAATATGGTTGAGTTTAACATGACCGTGCAGGAAGCCTGCGAAGCGGCAAACATTAATACCAACCAATTGTGGCTTTCGCTTGGTGGCACAAAACTCAGCGACCGGCTGCCTAAGCCGGGTGCGCTTGTACTGGGTGATACAACGCCGGAAGCCATCCGCACCCGGTTAAAAGAAATGGGATATACCTTAAGTTTTGAAGACAGGACCAGTGGCCCGATCAATGCTATTTACTTCGATTGGAAACATGGCAGCTTTTGGGGTGGCAGCTCCAACAATGGGCAGGATTATGGAATTGGCTGGTAAGAAATAACTGGCGTCAAGACCTGGCAAAAAAGTTATCTGAAGTGACCGCTGTTGGCGGTCATTTTTTTTGTTTTAGTTCATTTGATGATTGCGAAGCAGGGTCGACTTTCACAAACGCATAATTTGGTTTGATATGGGAGTTGAAAAAGGTTCCCTTCGAAAAAGCCGCATGAAATTGCTCGTAAACCTCCGCAGGTACGTTTTTGTAATCATACACAAGCCCCGAGACAAACACGATGCGTAATGTTCCTGTTTCGGGAAAATATTGCTTATGTGCGATCACGGTCGACGGCATGGGGTCAGCCATTTAATGTTGTCGGTGGAATTTTCTCCAGCAAAAAGGATGGATAGCCAAATGACCGGTTCCCTTGAAATGGGGGAAGTTGCACTTCGCTGAAAAATACATTCAACGCTTCGAAAAAATTTTCTTCCTGTTGGCCGCTTGAAGAAAAACTTTCGAAGGCAAAACTATAGTCTAACTGTTCGTGGATGCGGATCGCGGTGAGTTCAATCCCACAGCCTTCTTTAATCTTCACCCCATCGGCTGAAAAAGATTTGTGCTGTTGGTCATAGAACACGAGTAAGCGATTCTTTTCCATCTTTATCCAATGATTTCGTTCTGCAGAATTAATCTTCGGTAATAAAAAACTGTTCAACACGGCATTCAATGTTTCATCTCCTTCTTTAACCTGGAAACTGAATTTTGCCCATTGGTTGCCATTACCGACAGAGCCATTTTCTAATTGTAATGCGCCAAGGTCCCGGGTTAAGACTTTTGCTTCCAACCTACCTGACCAGCCATCGCCATCGGCCTGCCTTGGTTCCCGGATCTTCAAGCCGAGGTTGTTGATGCCTGGTAACAGGAGATAAAAATCAGCCCGTTCGAAATTTGCCGGCGTCAATCTTTGTCCGAAGCTTTCAAACCAATTGAGAATGGCGGCAAGTTCATCTCCCCCCTTGAAAAACCAACGAACCTCGGTACTTAACTGCATATTGTTTTTTTATAGTTGCTGAAAAAATGATGCCCGAAAATTCGCGAAAGTATGTGCATAAAAAAAGGAGCCGAAGCTCCTGTAAAGTTTTTCCTTATGCGCTTATCGTTGTCCTTCACCCCTTGCCTTTGGCAATTCTTTGCGCGGCAGCTTTTCATCCCTGGTGGCTGCATTGTACACAAATGCCGCAACGATCGTTGCAGCCTGGGTAAGATCAGCGGCGATAAGGTGATCATAGCTATCCATATTGGTATGGTGCGTGCGGGTATTGTATTCAATTTCATCCTGTATAAACTGGAAGCCGGGAATGCCCACTGCATCGAATGCCAGGTGATCGGTACCGCCCGTATTTGAGATGGTGACGGTTTTTGCACCCAGCTCATAAAATGGTTCAAGCCATTTTGAAAAGATCGGCTTTACCTGCTCGTTACCCTGCAGGTAAACCCCGCGAATTTTACCGGTACCATTATCAAGGTTAAAGTAGGCAGACAGTTTACCATGTTCATCTTTCAACTGCATATTTGCCGGATCGGCGAAATGCGCTTTTACATACCCGCGTGACCCCAGCAATCCCTGTTCTTCACCACTCCAAAGCGCTATGCGGATGGTACGTCTTGGGCGCAGTCCACTGGTTTTTAATATGCGCATTGCCTCCATCATCACTGCAGATCCTGCCGCATTATCTGTTGCACCTGTAGCGCCTTGCCAGCTATCCAGGTGCCCCCCGAGCATAACGATCTCATTTGCCAGGTCGGTTCCCTTCAGCTCTGCAATCACATTGTATCCTTTCAGGTCTTTATCGTTGAACGCCGTTTCCACATCCACATCTAGTTTCACCGCCTGGCCGGCGGCGGCAAGGCGAACAAGACTCATATAATCTTCCATAGCAATCATAATGTCCAATACATTTTCAGGATCTTTTCCGCCGTAGGCGCCACCACCTTGCACAAACAAGGTTCCGTCATGACCGCGGGGACTCATACTGAGCAGGGCAACTGCGCCTTCCTTTGCAGCCATATCCCGCAGGCGGGTAGCGATGTTCATACCACCGCGGCCACCGAATTGTGCACGCCTACGCCGCAATTCTGCAGTGTCCAGTGGGGCCGGTGGTTGGGCGCTGGCCATTTTTTCCAACTCATCATCTGTACGACGGGTGGCGTCAGTAATAAAAGTTTGCTTCAGCGTATCGGTGCGGTAAAGCAACAATACCTTGCCATTAAGTTTGCCGCGATATGTTTCCAGGGCAGCAGAGTCAGCGGCCTTGATCAACAAAACATCGGCACTCTTTAAGCCACCGGTTCCTTTCGTCCAGGTTTTTGGATAACCGATCAGCGGACGGTAATACGGCGCTGTCAAAGCGATGTAAGATTTTTTAAGTTCCCAACCTTTACCAAAGTCGCCCCAGGGCTCCAATGCCGCGCTTGTGAGGCCCCATTTTGTCATCTCGGCGCGTGCCCAGTTTGCGGCACGAAAATATCCGGGTGAGTTGGTCAGTCGTGAACCGGCAACGTCGGTCAATTGAAAAGCAATATCCATGACCTTAGAATTCTGCAGCCCTTCTTTTTTGATCTTATCAATGGCGCTGATATCGACTTTCTCCTGCGCATACACGCCGGATATCAACAGGTACCCTATGAGGAGGGACTGTAATTTATTTTGCATAATGTGATTGGGTTGATGGAAAAGAAAGGTAATGATTTATTACCGGGCAAATTCCCCGGCGAGGCTTTTTTTGGGCTTGGATGAGACAGGTTTTATTCCAGGACATGATCGTCACGGTTAGCGTTAGCTGCCCCCGTTATCTTCGGAAAAATTAAAAAATACCTGGCTCTCGAATTTGTAGACGGACATGGTCGCACCCACCAGCTGCTGGAGTTTCAAAATAGAAATACTTCGCAGGCAATATTAATTTGAGCTTATAGCAGTTGCAAAATTATTCAGTGATCGCATTTCTATCCGGCAATGGCAACATCCTCAATCGCTGTCGGAGCCGGGCTCGTTTTTTTCATCGGTTGAAGTTTCCAGTAGGTCAGGCTTCTCCAAAGCCACTCCAGCGGACCGAAGCGAAAGAACCGCAGCCAGGCATGGCTCCACGCGATCTCAACGATCCAGATCGCCGCAACCACATAGTAGATCTCAAAGCGTTGCAGTTTGCCAAACATGCCAAATCCAAAGCCATAAAAATAGCAGGCGCAGATCAACGATTGCATGAGGTAATTTGTAAACGCCATCTGGCCAACTGGCTGCATAAGTTTGAAGAGCCAGTTAAAGAAACCGGATTTATACAGCAACATGATAAAGCCGAAAATGCCCAGCGAGCGGAAGGTTCTTGAGATCTCGTAATACTCGAAAGGAATTGTCCTTACATAATCAAAGCTGTTGAAGTTCGTCTTAAATAACGGCGCTAACCGGAAATAAGAGATCACCAATCCTGCACCCATACCAACAATAAATAACATCCAGTAAGACTTCGTGGGAGCATCGCCAGTCAAAACACCATTCTTAAAAAACGCCATACCGATGAACATAAATAACAACACATCCCAAAGGCCATAGTAAGTGTGATGGAATTCCCAAAAAGCACTCACATCGCTTAGGTGCGTGTATACCTGCCCGTAACTGCCGCTAACTGCCCTTAGGGTTTTCTGATTTTCCTTACGCTGACTTTCAATTGTTGATCGCTCCTTGAATGCTGTCATTGCCCCTAATTCTTCCCGTTGCACTTCAGTTAATTTTATGGCGGAGGTATCAAGTCGGGCGATCGCTTCACCCTTTGCAACCATCGCCTTGCGGCGGGAGAGATCAAGATTCTCCCTGGCTGTCATTAACACCATGCAACCGAACGCCGCCAGCAGCAGGTGTTTTGCAGAGAGCCTCCGGAAAGCAAAAGCAATGATGCCAATGATCGCGTACTCAAAAAGTATGTCGCCGGGCCACAACAACACAAAGGCATTTACCAACCCGAATATCAGCAACCACAATTGCCGGCGAATAAAATATTCCGCGGTCATTAATCCTTCGACTCTTTTTTCCAGGCGGGTTAGGAATAAGATGATACCTGCGCCAAAAAGCATTGAAAAAATCGCCCGTTGGGATCCTTCAAGAAACCAGTTGATGCCATACCAGGTTTTTCCGTTGACGGTGCCGATCTCGTTATTAACCGCGAGGTTATCAACGCCGGGCATAGGTAGTGCGAAGTAGGGAATATTCATGAGTAAAATGCCAAGGAGGGCAATACCGCGCAGACTGTCAATGATCACAATACGTTCGCGCTGACTTACAGGTGCGGCTCCGGAAATCCCTGTGAAATGCTGGTCCATGTTATTGAGTTTGGAAGTGGATAAATAAAGGCAAAATGAAAGCTGGCTTTCGCAGGAAGGATCAGAAGCAGAAAGATAGGAGTTGCGTTACGTAAATCAAATAGGGCAGGAAAAATAGTGGAAGCCGCGTGTATATCAAGGGCATGCAGCGACACTATTATTAGCGGGCGGAGGTAGACGGATTGCCAACAACACCAGCTTCTTTCGCAGAGATAACCGGGCTAAAATTCGAATGTAGCAAGGATGGAAAACCAGGATACCTGGTAGGAATAAAATTAACTGACATCCCGACAGGTTACGAGTCCGGCATAGGGAACGATAGGCCGAATAAATCGCGGGAGTAGTACAAAAAAAATCAACACTTAATAATTAGACAGCTTCTCGACCATTTCATCTAATCGGCTATAGGCCATAAAATTTTTCTCCAGCTCCAGGTTGAAAGGAATCGGTGTATCAAGAGAAGCGCAACGCAAGACGGGTGCGTCAAGGTGCTCAAAACAATTCTCGCCGATCCATGCGGCGATCTCGCCCCCGATACCACCAGTCAGTGTGTCCTCATGCAGAACGATCACTTTGCCCGTTGCCTGCACAGCAGCACGAATGGCCTCATAATCCAAAGGCAACAATGTGCGCAGGTCGAGGATGTACAGGGAAAGATTCGGATGGTTCTTTGCATAATCCAGCGCCCAATGAACACCAGCGCCATAGGAAATGATCGTGAGATCATCACCGTCCTGAACAAGTCTTGCTTTTCCAATCGGTGTCTCGTAATACCCAGCCGGGACCGGGCCACTGATGCTACGATAGAGCGCCTTGTGTTCGAAGTATAAAACCGGGTTTGGATCATTGATGGCGGCGATCAGCAATCCCTTTGCATCCATCGGTGTTGAGGGATAAACAACTTTTAATCCTGGGGTATGCACAAACCAGGCTTCGTTACTCTGGCTATGAAACGGCCCGGCGCCTACGCCACCACCTGTTGGCATACGAATTACCGTATCGGCGTGGTGCCCCCACCGGTAGTGGAGCTTTGCCAGGTTGTTTACCACCTGGTTAAAACCAACGGTAACAAAATCCGCGAACTGCATTTCCATCACCGTTTTATGGCCTTCTAATGCCATACCAAGACAGGCACCCACGATCGCACTTTCGCAAATAGGCGTATTGCGCACCCGCGGTTTGCCAAAGGTTTCCATTAACCCTTCCGTTATTTTAAATGCGCCTCCATATTCCGCAATGTCCTGTCCCATCAATACCAGGTTGCTGTGCAGCTCCATACTCTGGATAAGCCCTTCACGAATTCCTTCGATGAATCTTTTCTCCGTGGTTTCGAAACCTTCTTCGTGCGCCGACTCTACACCATTCAGTTGTGGGATCGCCTTCGCGCCAGCGACTATTTCTTTTTGCGCATACACGTCGTTGACTTCTTCTAAAGTATTGGGAACTATCACCTGGGAATCATAAGCAAGGCGCAACTCGGCCTCGATGTGTTCACGCGTTTCACTGCGTATAGCCGTAATAGTTTGCTCCGTGAGTACAGCTTGTTCGACCAAAAATTTCTCAAAGGTCACAACCGGATCTTTTTGTTCCCAAAGGTCAAAAAGATGTTTGGGGACATATTTTACGCCGCTGGCTTCTTCATGCCCACGCATGCGGAAGGTCATACATTCAACGAGATACGGCTTTTGATTTTTGATGCAATAGTCCCGGATACCGCGGATGGTTTCATACACGGTTAAAATATTATTTCCATCTATGCGCACACCCTCCATGCCGTAACCCTTCGCCCTTTCAACCAGGCTGAAACATCGATACTGTTCGCTCACGGGGGTACTTAATCCGTACCCATTATTTTCGATCACAAAAATTACGGGCAGGTCCCAAACTGCTGCCACATTCAAGGCTTCATGAAAATCACCTTCACTGGTACCACCGTCGCCGGTGAATGCGAGGGAAACCTTCTGCTCACCCTTAAGCTTATGCGCCAATGCGACGCCATCGGCGATCGCGAGTTGCGGACCAAGATGCGAGATCATTCCGCAGATATGATGTTCTTTATTTCCAAAATGAAAGCTGCGTTCACGTCCCTTACTATAGCCATCGCGACTGCCCTGCCATTGCTTAAACAATTTATGTAGCGGCATATCCCGCGAGGTGAAGACCCCAAGGTTGCGATGCAATGGCATGATCCATTCATCTTCTTCCAGCGCAAGGGTAGCACCAACTGAAATGGCTTCCTGGCCGATGCCACTGAACCATTTTGAAATTTTTCCCTGGCGAAGTAAGACCAGCATTTTCTCTTCGATCATCCGGGGTAAGAGCAATGATTTATATAAGTCGAGAAGGTTTTCGTCGGAAAGATCTTTTCTATTGAATTGCATGAACAGGTGTTATTTGAAACGATGATATGGCAAGATTGATTTCAGCATGAAGGTAACAATTATAGCTTCAACGAAGTTTTTGAAACGGCGTGGGAAATTAGTAGAAGCCCCGATAATTTTTACCGGCTGCAGTGGCCTCAGCGGTGTGTATGGAAAAGCATTCGTTAAATAAAAGTTAGGAAAACTAAAAAATTATGTAATCGAAATGATCAGTGCATCCATGGAATAAAACCACCAGTATGAAAAAATATTTGTTTGCAGCAGTTCCCTTGTTACTCTCGTTACTCGCTTTCGCAGGTTTAATTTCCAGGCCGGGATCCGAACGGCAACCGGTGATTATCCCGCAAGAAAAAAATGTTCTCCCGGCAAAAACACCCAAAATTCAAGTCGCCATTTTACTGGATGTCAGCAACAGTATGGATGGCCTCATCGAACAGGCTAAGGCGCAGTTATGGAACATGGCCACCGTGCTTGGGCGCACCAGGTGCGGCAATGATGTTGCTCCAAAAATTGAGATTGCATTGTATGAGTATGGGCGGCCAAGCAACGATGTAAAATCAGGTTTCGTGAAACAACTGAGTGGCTTTACCTCCGATTTGGACCAGCTATCAAAAACTTTGTTCGCATTAAAAACCTTTGGCGGTGATGAATATTGTGGACAGGTCATGTACACTTCGCTGACGGATTTAAACTGGGATACCGCGAACACGAATTACAAAGTGATCTTCATCGCCGGTAATGAGGATTTCCTGCAAGGCAGGGTATCGTTTACGACCGCTTGCGCAGCAGCTAAAAAGAAAGGCGTGCTGGTGAATACAATTTATTGCGGCAACAGGATGGACGGCATCCGGGAGCATTGGAACCTGACGGGTGAATGCGGTACCGGCAGCTTTACAAATATCAACCAGGACGCGGCGATCGATGATATTCCAACACCATATGACAGCACGCTTTTCTCCCTGAACGAATCATTAAACCGGACGTACATCGCTTATGGAAAGGAGGGTGAAAAGAATTATGAAGTGCAGGCAGACGTTGACAAAATGAATTACTCGATGAATAAATCGGTCGCAGCAAAACGCGTAGCGGTAAAAGGAAAAAAAGAATTGTACAACAACAATCATTGGGACCTGGTAGATGCAAGCGCAGCTGACAAAAGCTTCCTGGAAAAAGTTGAGATGAAATCGCTCCCAGATAGCCTCCAAAAAAAGACCCGCACAGAAATTAAAACGATTGTTGCCAATAAAAATAGGGAACGTGACCTGATACAGCAGCAGATCGCTGAAACTTCGGTAAAAAGAGAGGGCTACCTAAAAGCTCAAAAACAAAAGAATGCGGGCGCAAATGCAGCTGTAACACTGGAATCAGAAATTGAAAATATCCTGCGTAAGCAAGCAAAGCAATTTAATATGACCATTCAATAACCGAATTGAAAATTTATGGGCGGGCGGCCTTTTCTTTTGGAAAGGCCCGCTTATGCACAAACGAATTGAATAAGGAAAGCAGGAGGCTAAAAAGAAAGGCATGCCAGAAGCTTTGGACCTCGAACCCCGGCACAATGTATTCGGCGATGAGGACGATAAAAGCGTTGATGGCAAATAAAAATAAGCCGAGCGTAATGATGGTAACCGGGAGGGTGAGTATGACCAACAAGGGTTTAATGAGTGCGTCGAGCAAAGCGAGAATGATGGCAACAAAGAGCGCGGTAAAGATGCTGCGGAATTTTATGCCGGGCACAATGTATTGCAGCACGAATGCATTGACCGTTGTGATCAAAATTTTAATTAAAAATTGATTGGTCTTGATTGGCTTCTCGTGGTTCTTAAATATCATGGCAGTTGGCAATCGTGTAAAGCGGAAAATCCTAAATGACTACCAATTCATAAAAGTCATCCGGCTGCAAGTATTTTTGTGACAGCTCCTGCAATGATTCCGCGGAGATCGTTTTTATCGTTTTTATTGAGTCATAAAAATACTGTTCGTCGAGGTTGTTCAAAATTATATTTTTCCAACGACCGATGATGTGGAAGGGACCGTCCAGGTCACCAAGGATAGACCCGATCATATAATTTCGCACAAGCAGCAATTCTTCTTCGTCGATCAATTCTTCCCGTAAAATTTTCATCTCCTTGTAAACCTCTTCAACCGTTGCTTCCGTTACATCTTTGCCGGCTTCGGTACTTACAAGCCAGGCTGTTTCACCGATGTGGTTTTGCACATAGCTGTGAATTCCATAAGTATACCCTTTTTCTTCCCGGATATTGCTCATCAGGCGGGAGCCGAAGAAGCCACCAAAAACTGTATTCAACACCATTACACCCATAAAGTCGGGATGATGACGGTCAGGAAACGACCGGGCGATACGAATAGCTCCCTGCACTCCTTCAGGATCATTGGTGATCCGCAGTTTTCTTTGTGAAGCTACCACCGGCGGATAAACGAAAGTTGTGATCTCGCGGGGCCCGATCGCCAGTTTACCAAAAGACTGGTTCAATAATGTTTCAATGTTGTCGGGAAGTTTTCCGCCGACAAAAATGATACAGCGACCGTGCACATAGTATTTCTCGAAATGCGCTTGTAATTGTTCCCTGGTAAGCGCTTCATAATCCCCGGCCACCAGGTATTTACCATAGGGATGGGTTTCGCCAAACAGGCAGGCATCAATGAGTCGGTTCGCTACAAAATCACATTTCTGCAGGTTAACCGTAAGTTTTTGCTTCGTGTTTTGTTTGTAGGTTTCCAATTCCTCTTCCGAGAAAATTGAGTCAGTGATCATTTCCTTCATCACGGGTAATAATTCAGGCAAATGTTTACTGAGGGTATGCAGCGATACGACTGCGGTCTCATTATAACAGGCACGGTTACAGTACGAACCATAAAACTCGAAGTGTTCATTTATCTGGAAGGCCGTTTTAGTTGAGGTGCCATTTTTCAACAGGTAATTCGTGGCTGCTGCCACACCATTTTTTTCTTCGTAACTGTTGCCTGCATAAAACACCAGTTCCACCTGCAACACATCCTGGGCACCACCGTTGATGGCATAAACTTCTACCCCATTGTCGAGTATGTATTTATCGTAAAGTTTAAGCGGAAGTTCGAATTCTATAGCGTCTTTTATAACTGGGGCGATGGTTCGGTTCATTCTAGTTGTTTGCAAAATAGTAAAGGGTGTTGCTGTTGTTCTCATTGAAAATGACCCTGCTTTCCTGCAGGATCTCATCGCGGGTAACAGAATTATAACTTTCGAGTTCGGTATTGATGAGGTTGGCGTCACCGAGGAGCTCATACATGGCCAGGCTGGTGGCCCGGTTCATCACGCTCATATCTTCAAAGGCCATCATGCTCTCGGTTTTGTTCTTCACTTTTTCCAGCTCTTTTTCACTGATGCCTTCTTCCTGGAGTTTGATGATCTCTTCCATGAGCGCCTGTTCGGCGTCCTGCATATTCACACCTTTCACCAGTTTGCCTTCAATGGAAAGTAAGCCGGCATCTGTACTGCCATAATGCGAACAATCAATGTTGCTGAACAATTTTTTTTCTTTCACCAACGCCTGGAACAGGCGGGAAGAACCACCACCACTTAATATCTCGGTAATAAGATCGGTAATGTAATAGCGCCTGTCTAAGCGCGGGTAAATGTGCCAGCATTTGTACAAGGCATCGAGCGGAACATTGGCCCGAACTTCCAAAGATCGCGGAGCTGTTTGCTGCGGCTCCAGGGGAAGATCACGATTGTATTTATCGCCTGCGGGAATGGATCCGAACCACTTGTCTGCGAGTTCCTTCACCTTATCCAAGGTAACATTTCCGGCCACTACCAGGATGGCGTTACTTGGCGTATAATGTTTGTTGAAAAAATCTTTTACATCCTGCAAAGTAGCATCTTCAACATGCTTCAATTCTTTCCCGATCGTCATCCACCTGTAGGGATGGGTAGTGTATGCCAGGCCGCGTAGTTTATGCCAGGCATCGCCGTAAGGCTTGTTGATATAATGCTCTTTAAATTCTTCGCATACAACCTTACGTTGCACTTCCAGGCTTTTTTCATCAAAGGCCAGGCTTAGCATGCGATCACTTTCCAGCCAAAAGGCTGTTTCGATATTTTCAGCCGGTAGCTGGCAATAATAGTTGGTAAGATCGTTTGTGGTGAAAGCGTTGTTTTCTCCCCCAGCCATTTGTAACGGCTCATCATACTCAGGAATGTTTACGCTTCCGCCAAACATTAAGTGTTCAAACAAATGGGCAAAACCAGTTTTCTGCGGATTTTCATCCCGGGCACCAACGTCAAAAATCACATTGACTACTACCATGGGTGTGCTTTTATCTTCGTGCACCACTACCCTTAATCCGTTATCCAGGGCAAACTTATCAAACTGAATCATGCGGCAAAGTTAAGGAGAGAAGGAGTAATACATTTTGCATAAATCTTTTAAAAATCAACTGTGACAGGCTGGGAGAACGGGAAAGGGATGCAGTTTGAGAGAAATTTTGCCAGGGCTGTCTAAAGGATACTTGCGGGCTTGATGGTAAGCATCAGGAGTTCTTTGCCGCGGCTGATCGTAAGTTTAACTTTTTCATTCGGAGTCTGCAAAACGGTTTTGTATTGCATGATGTTATTCGAAAAATTGTAATTCACCCCAATGATGACATCATCTTTTTTTAATCCTGCTCTGTCGGCCGGTGATCCCGCGATAATATCTTCAATCACGATCAATCCGTCCAGGTAATAAACTGCCATACCGGTATATGCATAGTCAAAAGCATCTTTATAATGAGAATTCGGCAACAGGTTAATTTCTCTTTTTGGATAGTTGACGATCATATTAAACCGGCGCAGCAAATCGTTTCCGAGGAGTCCGCCCACAAACGGGTACGAGGTCACATTAAAATCATCATCATATAAATAGGTTGGCACATTGCGAAAACGATACGGTCCAACTTGTACAGTCTTCAATACGGTTATGCGCATTTCAAGCCGGCCACCCATGCCTTCAGCCTGGGTAGAAAAGGTTTTGCGCTTCGGGTCCAACACGCTGCTGTCTTTTGCAAAGCGTTCGCTCAGGAGAAAACACAAACCGGCTCCTGTATCAAAGTAAAAATTGAAGTTCAGTTTACGACGATCGCGGATCATCAGGTTCTGAATGGGGAGCGTTGTAAAGGCCGGGCGCAGCGTATGACCGCCACGGGGGTAAGCCATTTCGCCTGGCGAAAATACTTCCAGCCTTGAGCTGTCAAAATCAATTTTGACCAGGTACCTGCTAAAAAAACTGTACCCGATGATACCATCAATTTTTTCACCATATACACTGCTTAAGACCTCATAATCATTCACATGAAAATTAAGGCGCTCGAGGGTAAGCCCGGGAAAATGAAGCCGCTGGTTAAACATAAAACTAACCTTGTGCTCGCCCCCCATACCCTTAATGGTTGTATCTGAGGGAGTAGGTTTTAATTGAAAATATGCGCATGTTGCGGAGTCCAGCGAAATGCCCCCACTGCCTGTATCGAGAATGAAATTTAAGGTGTCTGGAATATCTCCGAGCTGGGCCCGTACCACCATCACACCACCACTGTATTGTTTAAAAGGAAAACGGGTAATGAATTTAGCCTGGAGCGGTGGAGTTAAGATTTCCTGCCCCTTACAAACAACACCAGAGATAAGTAAACCAAGTATACATATTAATTTGTTCATAAAGCAGATAACTAAATATACAACGTAATGGATGTACTTTTGCCAATAATTTTATAAATGGTTTATGGATATAAATGACCTGTTAAAGAAAGCCGTGGACTTCGAATTTCTCTCGGTAGAAGAAGGCGTTTACCTCTTCGAAAATGCGGCTTTGACCGAGTTGATGTATGTAGCGGATGAGTTGCGAAAGAAGCAGGTTCCGCACGGAAAAGTTACCTGGATCATCGACCGAAATCTAAATACAACGAACGTATGCATCGCGAACTGTAAGTTCTGCAATTTCTACCGCATACCCGGTCATCCCGAAGCATACATTACCGATATAGAAACATACAAAAAGAAGATCGAAGAAACCATTCGCTACGGTGGCGAACAACTGTTACTGCAAGGCGGTCATCACCCTGATCTTGGCCTGGCATACTATGTTGGTTTGTTCCGGGAACTGAAAAGCCTGTACCCAAATATTAAACTGCATACCCTGGGACCACCAGAGGTTGCGCATATCACAAAGCTGGAAAAAAGTACTCACCGGGAAGTTTTGATGGCGTTGAAAGAGGCCGGGCTCGACAGTCTTCCGGGCCCCGGTGCTGAGATACTAACGGATAGGGTTAGGCGCCTCATCAGCAAGGGAAAATGTGGCAGCCAGGAATGGCTCGACATTATGCATGAAGCGCACAAACTAAACATTACCACCAGTGCCACCATGATGTTTGGTCACGTGGAAACCATCACGGAACGTTTTGAACACCTCGTCAAACTGCGGGAAGTACAAAGTCGCAAACCCGAGCATGCAAAAGGTTTTGTTGCCTTTATTCCCTGGACCTTCCAGGATGTAGATACCCTGCTCGCGAAGATTCGCGGCGTACAAAATTTGACTACTCCTGAAGAATACATTCGCATGATCGCCCTTAGTCGCATCATGTTGCCCAACGTAAAAAACATACAGGCCAGTTGGCTCACCGTTGGTAAAAAAACTGCACAGCTTTGTCTGAATGCGGGAGCCAACGATTTTGGCAGCATCATGATCGAAGAAAACGTGGTTAGTGCCGCAGGTGCACCGCACCGTTTCACCAGCAAGGGAATACAGGAAGCTATCCGTGAAGCCGGTTTTGAGCCACAACTACGCAACCAGCAATACGAATTTCGTGCGATGCCCGCGGTTATGGAAGAACAGGTGATCGCTTACTAACGAGCAGGCGTAAGCTTGGTCTATAGCATTAATTGCCTTTTTTTCGCCTGGCTTTTTTTCTGTCGCGACAGAAAATATCCTGAACCTGCGAGCCTGAATTTTTCGGAAGACCTGGACCGGCGGGTATTGAATTTTATCCATCAATAGCTGCGGAAATGATGAAAAGACTTAAAGACAGCCTTTTTTACTTCTTCATTGTGGGCGCATCGGGCTTCCTGATGTACTGGATCATGAATCACGGGTCACTGCTCGAAAAAGGTCGCAACGTCGTTACGCCCGCAACAGGTAAATCCCAATGGTCCGAATTCCTGCTTTCCGTTACCAGTAATTTGCGGCATCCGCTTGCCATTCTTCTCCTCCAGATCGTAACCATTATTCTCGTCGCCAGGCTTCTGGGCTGGGTCTGTAAAAAGATCGGTCAGCCCACGGTGATCGGCGAAATAGCGGCCGGGATTCTGTTAGGCCCGTCTTTCGCCGGGATGTATTTTCCTGGGTTGAGTGCTGCGCTCTTTCCAGTAGCTTCGTTGGGTAACCTCCAGTTTTTAAGCCAGATCGGGCTCATCCTTTTTATGTTCGTGATCGGCATGGAACTCGACCTGAAGGTGCTCAAAAACCAGGCGCACGAAGCAGTCGTGATCAGCCATGCAAGTATTGTGATTCCATTCTCGCTGGGTATGGGGCTGGCATATTTTATCTATGATAATTTTGCGCCTGCAGGTGTGCAGTTTTCTTCCTTTGCATTATTCCTTGGCATTGCACTCAGCATCACCGCCTTCCCGGTTCTTGCCCGCATCGTGCAGGAACGCGGGATCAATAAAAGCCGCCTCGGTACGCTCGTGATAACCTGTGCCGCAACTGATGACATTACAGCCTGGTGTGTTCTTGCCGCCGTTATTGCCATTGTGAAAGCGGGTTCCTTTGTAAGTTCACTTTACATCATCCTGCTTGCTGTCGGTTATGTGTTATTGATGCTGAAAGTTATAAGGCCCTTCCTGAAAAGAGTGGGTGATCTGCATACCACGCGGGAGAACCTGGGCAAACCGGTTGTCGCCATATTCTTCATCATTCTTATTTTATCTTCTTACGCGTCTGAAGTTATTGGAATTCATGCGCTCTTCGGGGCATTTATGGCGGGCGCCATCATGCCGGAAAATATTAAGTTTCGAAACATCTTTATTGAAAAAGTAGAAGATGTTGCGCTGGTATTGTTGCTGCCGCTCTTCTTTGTTTTTACCGGGCTCAGAACAGAGATCGGTCTTTTGAATGACATTTATCTCTGGAAGG
>JAURWD010000066.1 GCA_030655145.1 Ferruginibacter sp. | reverse complement strand
CTTTAATAAGCACCGTATTTTTTTGGCAAATAAAGCTAAATTCACCCATTAAGTCTTCTTAAACCTTTGCTATGCGTCTACTTATATTGTCTGTTTGCTTTTTTGCATTTGTCAACACCAACAATGCCCAGGATCCCTGGAAAATTACCGCCACTAAAATTGATCCTTCAAACTATTATGGTATCACCGTCGCCAATGGAATGTTGGGGATTGTAAGCAGCCCGGAAGCATTTAAAGTAAAGGATGTCGTACTTGCAGGTGCCTACGACCTTTATGGCCGCGGCCGGGTCAGCAACTTCATCCGCAGCTTTAATTTATTAAACATGTACATGGAGATTGACGGCAAACGGCTTGCAAACGCCGATGTTTCTAATATGAAGCAATCGCTCGACATGCGCAATGCAAATTTCACCACGTCGTTTGACTACAAAGATGTGGCAATCGTTAGCTACACTTATTATTCCCTCCGCCAGCTTCCATATTCCGTTTTGATCGATATCAATATCACGGCGAAAAAAAGCATCACGCTTGGTAACGCTAGTGTAATGGAAGCTCCCGATGCATTAAAAGAAGTGCAGAATTATTACAATGAGATCGATCGCCCCCATACTACCATCAGCCTGCTAACGTCAACGGCTAAAAGCCCAACCGGTAAATTGCTGATGTGTGCTTCCAATTCTTTTATTTTCAGCGAGCCTCATGGCAGCGAGCCCCGCGTTATTCACGAAATGTGGGACAACAACATGCACCTGATGAAATTTGCTAAAAAGTTGGCTGCGGGAGAAACGTATCGCTATTCAGTAGTTGGTTCTTCCATCACATCTGCTCACCATGACGACCCCTTGAACGAAGCGGAACGCCTGACCATTTTTGCGAAGCTGCAGGGCCGGGACCGCCTGGTAGAAATGCACACAAAGGCATGGGATGAACTCTGGAGCAGTGACATTACCATTGAAGGAGATCCGCAAAGTCAACAGGATGTGCACAGTATGCTGTATCATCTTTATTCTTTCGTAAGGGAGGGTGCTGCTAACAGTCCGTCACCAATGGGCCTTAGTGGCCTCGGCTATAACGGCCATGTTTTTTGGGACACAGAATTATGGATGTATCCCGCGTTGCTGCAAATGCACCCAGAGTTGGCAAAAGGCATGGTTGAATATAGGTTCCAGCGACTGGATGCAGCCAAACGAAATGCTTTCGGAAAAGGGTACAGAGGAGCCATGTTTCCCTGGGAGAGTGCCGCCTCCGGCGTAGAAGAAACACCGGTGTGGGCGCTGAGTGGCCCCTTCGAGCACCACATCACTGCCTGTGTTGCTTTTGCAGCCTGGAATTACTACGCGGTGACGCAAGACAAAAACTGGTTGCGGGAACGAGGCTGGCCGATCTTACAGAGTACCGCCGACTTTTGGGCAAGCAGGGTTGAGCGAAACGGCCCAGGTAAATTTGATATCAAAAATGTGGTGGCTGCAGATGAATGGGCCGAAAACGTCGACAATAATGCTTTTACCAATGCGGCTGCAAAAGCAAACCTTAAATATGCGACTGAAGCCGCCAAAATTCTCGGTATTACCCCAGATGCTGATTGGATGCAGGTGGCAAACAACATTCCTGTATTGAAAATGCCCGACGGCACAACAAGTGAGCACGCCAGTTATAAAGGTGAAGGCATTAAACAGGCTGATGTGAACTTATTATCATACCCACTGAAAGAAATTACTGATCCCAAGCAAGTTAAAAAGGACCTGGACTACTATTCCGTGCGGGTACCGAATGAAGGTACTCCGGCAATGACGCAGGGGATTTTCGCCTTGCTTTATTCCCGCCTTGGCGAACCAGAGAAAGCATTTCATTTTTTTAAGGACGCCTATGTTCCAAACCTGAATCCACCTTTTAACGTGATCGCGGAAACAAAAGGTGGAACGAACCCCTATTTCGCCACCGGTGCCGGTGGAATTTTACAGGCCGTGATCAATGGGTTCGGCGGGCTGGAAATCACCTCGCAGGGCATAACACAGATCAAGTCCAGCTTACCACCAGGATGGAAAAGTTTAAAGATTACGGGAGTTGGTCCTGCGAAGAAAACATTCATTGCCAAATAATTCGGCAGAGGGAATTAAATGCGCGGCATAGAAGTTCAACCCACGGATAATTTTGGTAGGGGTTGAAAAATATATTATTTTGCAAATTCTAATCGTGAAACGGATAGCTGCTATATTACTCCTGGGGATCTTTTCCTTCAATATTTTCGGATACCGGCTTGTCGCAGATTATTTCGAACAACAGGGCAATGCTCAAATGGAAGTGGCCCTTGATGAGAATCAATACCGGGATGATCAACTGATCTCCATCAAACAACCAACAAATCTTCCTTATTACAACAACTCAAAATCTTTCCAGCGGATCAACGGGGAAATTGAAATTGCAGGTGTTCATTACAAATATGTGAAAGTTAGGATCTATAACGATTCGCTTGAATTGATGTGTATTCCCAACGCCGCCAAAATGAGTATCGAAGCTACCAAGGCCGACTTCTCCAGGATGGCGTCAGATTTCCAGCGCTCAAATAACGCCGAGAAGAAATCAAATTCAGATTCCAAAAGTCTTCAAAAAGCACTTGGTGAGTATGAAGAAATTCAGCTCGTTACAAATAGCTGTAATAGCAAAGAGTCTTACCCTTCATTTATATCCTTTAACACTCAGTTCGTTAAGGATTTATTTTTAAAAACACCGGAGCACCCCCCGGATGTAGCATCTTTTCTTTCCTGATTTTTACACTGTCGTCTTTTGGGATGAGGTCACATAACGTGCCCTGCATAACCGTTGCTTACCAAGGATGAACCACAGGCTCCCAGGCCTTCATCATTTAAACGGCAGTTTTTTTTACAACCATTCTATTTTTTTTATGAAGAAATTATTGATGCCCCTGGTGGTATTATTCACGGTATCGTGTGCACGGCCAAAAGATGACAAACTCACTTTTTTCCCGGATCCTTTTTCTTACTCAAAAACAGTAAAGGAGCTGAATGAAGTTGTGAAATTCAATAACTTTTCGCCTATCGTGGCGAGCCGGAATTATGCGTATGCAAACATTGCTGCATTTGAATGTATTGCTGCGGGCTATCCAACAAAATTTAATTCGCTGACCGGCCAGATCAATGGTCTTGGGTTGATGCCTAAGTTGGATACGACGAAAAAGATCGATGTCGAGTTTGCAGCGTTGTTGGCTTTTTGCAAGGTTGGTGAAGCCGTTACTTTTCCTGAGGGCAGCATGAATGAATACGTCGACAGCTTGAAGAAGTTTGTGAAAAAAGAGGGAATGTCCGACGAAAAATTCGATTACTCTGTGTCTTTTGCCGATTCGATCTCACTTGCAATTTTAGCCTGGAGCAAGAAAGACAATTACCTGCAGACAAGAAGCGCTTCCAAGTACACGGTGGTTGATACACCCGGTCGCTGGGTACCAACTCCGCCGATGTATTCCAGCGCCATTGAGCCGCATTGGAATGAGATCCGCACCATCGCCATCGACAGTGCCGACCAGTTTGTTCCACCACCGCCCATCGCTTTCAACATGACGGATAAAAATGGTGCGTATTACAAACAGGTAATGGCTTCTAAAAATGCCATCGACAGTCTCACCGATGAGCAAAAACACATCGCGATGTTTTGGAACGATCTGCCGGGTGAATTGCATGTAAGTGGACATGTTCAGTTCATGACAAAAAAGTTTTCACCTCCGGGTCACTGGATGAACATTGTTGGTATTGCTTCACAAAAAGCAAAAGCTGATTTTGCGAGAACCGTTGCTGCGTATACGCTTACTTCCATCTGTATGTTTGATTCGTTCATACAGTGCTGGGACGAAAAATTCCGAAGCAACATGGTAAGGCCAGAAACAGTGATCAATAAGTTCGTTGACCCTGAGTGGAGACCCTATTTGCAAACACCACCATTTCCTGAATACACTTGTGGTCACAGTACCGTGTCATCTGCCGCGGCGGAAGCATTGACAAAAATGTATGGAGACAACTTTAGTTATACCGATACCAGTGAACTGGAGTTCGGTATTCCAAACCGCTCCTTCACTTCTTTTCGCCAGGCTTCAGACGAAAATAACATGGCGAGATTTTATGGCGGCATTCATTTTCATCCAACCTGTCTTGTCAGCACAGAGTACGGCAAAAAAGTCGGCGACTTCATCGTTGGAAAACTCAAACTGGAGCGGGAAAACATCAACTAAAACCGTAAAAAATTACCAATCACAAACTAACTAAAATGAAAAATATAATTATCCTGCTTATACTTTCTTTCTTTCTTCATAACAATGCTGAGGCTCAGGGTTGCGTTGCCATTAAAGGTAGCGGCACAAGTTGTATGTTGGTTCACCCCGATAGCGCTAAAGTAAGCGGATGGCAGTTCACATCCAGTGTTCGTTATTTCAAGTCGTTCAGACATTTTTCCGGCACTGAAGAAAACAAGCAGCGCTTGATCGATAATTCCGAAGTGATCAATCATACCGGTATTCTTGACCTTTCCCTAACGAGAGTTTTCAATGATCGTTGGTCAGCTATGATCGACATCCCGGTGATCTCCAATGCACGTTCATCTCTTTATGAGCATGGTCTTGTTAATGGCGCTTACATAAAAAAAGAAAGGCATTCTATGCATTCCTTCGGCGTTGGGGATATCCGGCTTGCAGCCTATCGTTGGATGCTCGATCCTGCTACCAATCACAAAGGAAATATTCAATTGGGCCTTGGTGTTAAATTACCAACCGGCGACTATGACTACAAAGATTACTGGCAGAATGTTGGACCAAACGGTACCAAAGAATTGCGCACCGTTGACCAGTCTATCCAGTTGGGTGACGGAGGTACGGGGATCACTTTTGAAGCAAACACCTTTTACAATTTCAAACCAAACTTCGGAATGTATGGAAGTTTCTTCTATCTCTCAAATCCAAGAGAGCAGAATGGGGTTAGATCGTACAGGGAAACAATCACACCAGTGTTAGCAAATGAGGCGATCATGAGTGTTCCTGATCAATTCATGTTCCGTGCAGGATTTAGTTATTCCTTCAATCAACTAAAAGGTTTATCGCTCGCTGCAGGCGCACGTTATGAAGGCATTCCCGTGAAAGATCTAATTGGTGGAAGCGGAGATTTTCGTCGCCCGGGTTATATCTGGTCAGTTGAACCCTCTATCAATTATGCCTTCAACCAGGTAAGCCTGTTTGCTTCCGTTCCATTTGCCGTTGTACGTAACCGTACGCAGAGTGTAACAGACAAAGAAAACAGCATCAAGCGCGGTGTATTTGTTCGCGGCGATGCTGCATTTGCAGACTACTCCATCAACGTGGGCATGTCTGTGAAGTTTCACTAAACGAGCAGGCGAAAAGCAGGAAGAATGCGTCTTGATTTCCGCACCTGCTCCGACTGTAATAGCGTCTTATTCCTGCGGGAACGGCGCTGCATTTTTTCAACCAATTAACCAAAACTAACATGAATAAGCTTCTTATATCTTTCTTCATTGCGTTGATTGCGCAAAGTGATGTTAATGCGCAAGGCTGTGTTGCTGTCCGCCAGATGGGCGGTATCGGTATGTGCACTTCCAACGGTTATAATCTCTCAAAAGGAAGTTTCCAGGTGGGGACCAACTATCGATATTTTCATTCCTGGCGTCATTATGTTGGCCGCGAAGAACAACCAGAACGCCAGGAAACCGGCGGTGGGCACGGACCAGATGGTAAAGACCGCGGTAATGCAGTAAATATTTATTCTCATGCGATTGACCTCAATATGTCCTATGGACTTACCGACCGCCTGCAGTTTAATGTAACCCTTCCATGGGTACACAATGAGCGGTCACAAGTTTTAAGAACTTCCGCTAAAGACACTTTTCGTTACAGCGTTTATGCTAAAGGGTTAGGCGACATTCGTTTCGGGTTAAGTTATTGGGTAATTGATCCGGCAAAAGCGCATAAGGGTAATCTTATGATCGGTACAAATATTAAACTTCGTACCGGTAGCTGGACGGAAACCGACGAAGCACCACAAACTGACGGCACAACAAAAACTGTGATGATGGACCAGGCCATACAACCGGGGGATGGTGGCGTTGGATTTTCTTTAGAACTACAAGGCTTTACTCAATTGTATAAATCAATTTACGGATTTGCAAATGCCTATTACCTGTTCAATCCGAAAGAATCAAATGGCAGCTTTAAATCGCCACATGCTGTAGGCCTGGCTGGGTACAATATCTACGCTTCTCCGGATCAGTACTTTGCAAGAGCAGGTGTAATGAGCACAGTAGACAAGGCACAACGCCTTTCATTGTCACTGGCTGGAAGAATTGAAGGTATTCCTGCTTACGATGTGTTGGGTGGCCAGGTTGCCTATCGCCGTCCGGGATATGTTGTTGCGGTAGAGCCCGGAGTTTCATATCACAAGGGACAGCATAACATCAGTTTGTTTGTACCGGTGAACGTGGTAAGGGATCGTATTCAAAGCGCGGCTGATATTGCTACGCAGAATTTACGGAACGCGAATATCACCGACATCTCTAAACTTGCTCATGTACAAGGTGACGCTGCCTTTGCTGATTACTCGATCAGTGTTGGCTACTCTTACCGCTTTGTAAAGAAGGCGAAGGCACTTGCTCATTTTGATCCAAAAATGTAAATCTGTTTTTTATTTCGGAACGGTTTGTTGCTACATAAACGATCTCACCTCCCTTCAAAATAAACTCTATGCGCAAACACATGTTAAAATTAAAAATCATTTTCTTCTTCCTGGTAAATGCGGTTTGTCTCCCCAACCTCCTTGCTCAAACAGATATGGATGCCATCATGATGGGCAAGAATCGCTTTTGCGTTGGCCCCATGTACAGCTATACAAGCTGGAAAGATTATTGGGAGGGCAGCTTCAAAAGAAATAACCTCAACCTTGGTACGGTGTCTACGCAAACGATCAGCGTGATGGGTAACTACGGCATTTCATCTAAGCTGAACCTATTATTCAATGTGCCCTATGTTAAAACAAAGGCTACTGCAGGCACCATGAGCGGCTTGAAGGGCATGCAAGACCTCAGCCTTTTTGTAAAATGGATGCCCATCGAAAAAGAAATGTTAGGCGGAGTTTTCTCCCTCTACGGTATCGGTGGCGTTTCAGTTCCGCTTACAAACTATGTGGCCGATTACCTTCCGCTTTCAATTGGTATCCGCAGCAAAACTGCCTCTGCAAGATTGATGGCAGATTATCAAACAGGAAGTCTTTTCGTGACGGCCTCCGGTACTTACGTTGTTCGGGATAATATTGAGATCGACCGGACATCTTATTACACTAACGAGATGCATCTTACCAATGAAGTCAGCATCCCTAATGGAGGCAATTTAAATATCCGTGCGGGGTTTAGAAATGAGCGATTGATTGCTGAGGCAATCCTGAATAAATGGAAAACATTTGGCGGTTTCGACATCTCAAAAAATAATATGCCCTTTCCATCAAACAGGATGGATGCCACAATGCTCGGTCTGAACGTCAAGTATGTAGTGAAACCTGGTACGAACGAAGTATCATTGGTGGCTGGCGGAAACACTACTATTGCCGGTCGCAATGTCGGCAAGTCTTCAACCGTATACGGATCTGTTTTTTATGTCTTCGACTTTAGTCGGAAATCGAAATCAATTAAAACCCCGGAAAAAACTAACTAATATGAAAAGGCTTTTATTTTCAATCGCTATTATTTTAAGTGGGTCCGCTCTATTCCTGGCTGGGTGCAGCAAGGATGTCGAAAGCAGGACAGACAATCTGCCGGCCCTAACCCCGGGAAGCATGGATGAGAATGCGGGAACCTGGAAGCCGGTATTACTTTCAAGTGCCGGTGAATTTCCTGTAGCACAACCAGCCCTGGTCACCACACCTGATTATGTTGCGCAGGTAAATGAGATCAAAGCGCTGCAGGCGGACCTGACTGACAACGAAAGAAAGCTGGTAAAATTTTGGGCTGCAGGTGCGGTGCTCAGGTGGAATGAGATCTTAAGAGAGCTCGTGGCCAAACATAACCTGCCTCCTTACCAGAACGTCGACGGTACCTACCCGGCGCCAAGCGCAGCTAACCCGCTCGCATACCCGCTGTTTCCATTTGCGAATCCGCCGTATGCTGCAAGAGCATACGCTTACGTAGGTGCAGCCACTTACGACGCGTTGGTAGCGGCATGGCATTATAAGAAACTTTACAACCGGGCAGCACCATATAAGGTTGACAAGACGCTGAACGTGCTTGTCCCGACATCTGATCTTCCATCGTATCCCTCGGAAGATGCAACGGTTGTTGGTGCCACTGTCGAAATGATGAAGTTATTATTCCCGGGTGACCAGGATTACATTCAGCAAAGAGCCGAAGAACATAAACGTGCCCGTTTGATTTCCGGCGCCAACGTGCGGAGTGACCTGGAAGCTGGTGAAGCCCTTGGCAGAATGGTAGCTCAAAAGTTCGTAGCCCGGGCCCGTACTGATCGTGCGGGAACAGCTGGCGGCAACCAGGCTATCTGGACAAAACTTGAAACAGATTGTATGGCCCGCGGCGAAACACCATGGTATAGTCTCGAGCTGCCGAAGAGGCCGCCGATGCTGCCGGTATTTGGATTGGTTAAACCTTTTTTGTTTGATTCCCTCACCGCCGTATCACTGCGTCCGGGTCCGCCGCCTTTAGTAAGCAGCAAGCAAATGAAAGATGAGACCGAAGAAATATACGAGCTGGTAAAAAATCCTACCCGTGAAAGGATCCGGATCGTACATTTTTGGGCAGATGGCGTTGCTACCTATACGCCCGCTGGACACTGGGATGCCATCGCTGCGGATGATTTCATTAGCAAAAACTTTAGTGAAGCAAGGTGGGCACGCAACTTCGCTTTATTAAATATGGCATTGTGCGATGCATCGATCGTGTGTTGGGATACGAAATTTTTCTATTTCAATCCACGCCCTTCCCAATTGAATCCTGCAATCAAGACACTGACAGGCGTTCCAAATTTCCCGTCGTACATCTCCGGGCACTCCACGTTCAGTGGGGCTGCTGCCGCGGTGCTTGGTCACATCATCCCCGCCCGGGCAAGTGATTACGCTGCAATGGCGACGGAAGCTTCCATGTCCAGGATGTATGGTGGTATTCATTACCGCAGTGATTGTGAGGTTGGTCTTGTGGTCGGTAAAAATATAGGTGGATACGCCATTCAGCGGGCACGCACCGATGGTGCAGAATAAATGAACTCGTTTGGTTTTATGTATATAGGCCCTGTAATTCTTTACGGGGCCTTTCCGTTCAATTTATTTTTCCCGGGAACATGCTCCCGATTGTTTAGCATATTCGGACTTTCTATAAATGGATTTGATAAAGCCCTTGTGGTAAGTTGAATCATTGAAAATGCTGGCGCCAATCGTTTGAAAAGGTTCTGTATATTTAACCTCCCTTCACGATTAAACTGCTAGCATGAATACCCGGAGTATAAAAATTTCTCTCTACCTCAATTATTTTGTCTTTGCGATTCTTTTGAACAGCGTCGGGATCCTCATTCAAAAATCGATCAACACCTACCAGGTAAAACCAGTTGAAGCCAGTTCACTGGAAGCATTTAAAGATCTTTCCATAGCGTTTGTTTCTTTCCTTGTTGGATCCTTCCTGCCGCGCCTTGGATTTAAGCGTGGGATGTTGCTGGCGCTTGCCTTGGTTTTTTTCGGTTGCCTGGGAATGTATTTTGGAAATTCCTTTACCGCGGTCCGCATATTGTTTGCCTGCGTGGGTATTTCCTTTGCAGTCATAAAAGTTTCCGTGTATTCTATGATCGGGTTAATAACAGCCAATGACCGGGAGCACAAAAGCCTGCTTAGTTCGATAGAAAGTTTTTTCATGATCGGTATTGCCACGGGGTTTGTTATTTTCCCCATGTTTTATAGCGATACTAACCCCAACGCATGGCTGCGCATTTACTTGTTACTCGCCGTGTTGATCGCCATCTCTTTTGCTATTTTATTTTTTGCTGATTTCAAGATCAAATACGAGGCGCCGGGCCTAAGTGTGAAGAAGGATTTTATCGAGATGATCAAGCTGATCAAACGCCCGCTAGTGCTTGTTTTTGCAGTGGCCGCCTTTATGTATGTAATGACCGAGCAGGGCATCATGAGCTGGTTACCTACGTTCAATGAAAAGGTGTTACAACTCCCTGAGAAAACAAGTGTATACATGGCCGTTATATTGATGCTTTCAATTGCGCTTGGTCGGTATATCTCTTCTATCCTTGTGAAAAGAATTTCGTGGATCGTTATCCTCGGAGTTTGCTTGCTGGGCGCCGCACTGATGGTGGTATTCATACTTCCTCAAACCCGCAACATTCAGCCGGGCGAAATCAATTCATTTTCGGATGTGCCGGTGATCGCGTTTGTATTTCCCTTGATTGGTTTTTTTCTCGCCCCTATTTACCCATTGATCAATTCTTTCGTGCTAAGTTCGACAGAGAAAATGTTTCACAGTCCCATGGCCTCTTTGCTTACTTTTTTTTCCGCCATTGGCGGAACCTTAGGCTCACGGCTCGTTGGCTATTTATTTGAAAGAGCGGGTGGTGGAAGTGCATTTTATTTTTCACTGATTCCAATGACCGTCCTCATGATCTGTTTGTTTTTCTTTTATCAGTTCCAGAAAAAGACTACCGGGGTTTCAGCCATGCCGGCATCGGCATAGGCTCGGGTACGACTTTCATTTAATAATGTTGCTATGGACAAGAAAGAAATTTATGACCTGCCGGAACTTTTTCCCGCAGTACAATTGAACGCGGTATTTGAGGATTGCAAAACCTTTGTCGATTGCATTCCCAAGTTTGACCTGGACGAAATTGAAGAGCAATACCTGCTTCAAAAGGGCCAGCCCGAATTCAATTATGAAACCTTCATCCAGCAGAATTTTACCATGCCGCCGGTTTATGCTTCCACGTATGAAAGCAACCTGGAGAAATCAGTAGAGGAGAACATTCGATCGTTATGGGATATCCTTACCCGTGAGCCTGCTGCTGAAGACAGTTCATTGTTGCCACTCCCATATACCTACATCGTACCAGGTGGCCGCTTCAGGGAAATCTATTATTGGGATTCTTACTTTACAATGTTGGGATTGAAAGAGCATGGCAGAACAGACCTGGTTGAAAGCATGGTCAACAATTTCGCTTACCTGTTGCGGACCTACGGACATATACCGAATGGAAACAGGCGCTATTACCTTAGCCGCAGCCAGCCTCCTTTTTTCGCCCTGATGGTGAGTTTGCTGGCGGAGATACAACAAGATGAAAGTGTATTCGAAAAATATCTCCCTGAGTTGATCTTTGAACACAATTTTTGGCAGAAGGATGCCGACTCTACCAAGGCGGGTACGGCCAGCAGCCGCGTAATACAAATGAAGGATGGCGAATTCTTGAATCGCTATTTTGATGATAGTATTTCTCCACGACAGGAAAGCTATGCGCAGGATGTTGAACTCGCGAAGGAGAGTAACCAGGAGCCGGAAAAAATTTATAGCCACCTTCGCGCCGGCGCGGAAAGTGGCTGGGATTTTAGTAGTCGCTGGTTCCAGGATCCGCAGGATTTCCATACCATTCATACCACCGATATTGTTCCGGTTGACCTTAACTGCTTACTCTATACCCTGGAGCAAACCATCGCTAAAGCTTACGGTTGTATTGTCAACATTTCCGAGAGCGAGCGCTTCAGTACATTGGCGGGCAAAAGAAAAGACGCCATCCTCAAATATTGCTGGAATGAATCGGTGAACTTTTTTTGTGACTACGATTTTACTTCCAATACTCAAAAAAATAACATCACCGCGGCCGGCCTGTTTCCGCTTTTTGTTTCTATCGCTTCACAGGATCAAGGCATGCGAGTGGCTTTCGTCACAGAAAATAATTTATTACGTCCGGGCGGTATTGTTACTACAACAAACACCTCAGGTCAACAATGGGATGCGCCAAATGGCTGGGCCCCACTGCAGTGGGTTACTTACAAAGGCCTGATGAACTATGGTTTCAAAGCAATTGCAACAACTGCGGCAGAACGTTGGTTATTATTGAATGAAAAAGTTTTCCGGCAAACCGGGAAGCTTATGGAAAAATATAATGTAGAAGATCTCGACAAGCCGGCAGGTGGTGGTGAATATGCGGGACAAGATGGCTTTGGCTGGACTAACGGGATATACATGGCGCTGAAAGCCGCCCTGGGCCAGCAAGGGAAGTAAGCAGTAAATAAAATCTTTCTAGTGCAATCAGCTGAACCAACAACTTTAAGCACTTGCAAATGATAAATGAAATCAGGGCTACGAGTGGTGGATTCTTATGCACCACAAACGGTTCCAGAAAATACCGAACAATGTTTTAGCTACATTTAATTTCTTCAAACTAAACGATTGCTATGGGTATACCTAAACCAACGATGAGTTTTTGGCAGATAATCAACATGAATGTTGGCTTTTTTGGTATTCAGTACAGCTTTGGTTTGCAACAAAGTGCAGTTAATCCCATTTATGATTTCCTTGGTGCCAGCCCCGATGAAATACCATTACTCAATCTCGCCGGTCCCGTTACCGGTCTTTTAATTCAGCCCCTCATCGGTGCGATGAGTGATAAAACCTGGCATCCAAAGTTTGGGCGGCGAAAGCCCTACTTTTTTATTGGCGCACTCTTCTGTAGTCTCTGCTTGTTTGTTTACCCCTTTTCCAGCTCACTTTGGATGGCGGTCGGATTATTATGGGTGCTCGATGCGGCAAACAATACCGCCATGGAACCATACCGGGCTTTTATTGCAGACAAACTTCCGCCGCACCAGATGCCAACGGGATTTCTGACTCAAAGCTTTTTTACGGGGCTCGGTATCACACTGGCCAATGTGAGCCTGTTTATCTTTCAAAAGTACATGCCGGAGAAGCCCGGCAGTTTACCTTATTGGGTTTTTGGCTCCTTCTTCCTCGGTTCCTTTTGTTCAATAGCTTCCGTGTTGTGGTCCATCACCAAAACCCCGGAGATACCGCCAACTCCTGAAGAGCTTGCAAAACTGCGGGCTGAAAAAGGTGGTATCCTGAAGCCGGTGGTCGAGATCGGACACGCCATTCGCGACATGCCCTTGGTAATGTGGCAACTGGGCCTCGTGTATCTTTTTCAATGGTACGCCTTGTTTTGTTATTGGCAGAATGCCTCTAAAAGTATTGCTGCTTCGGTTTGGAAAACAACCCCACTTTCCAATAAAACCTTATACGGTGAAGCTGTGGGCTGGACGGGACTGGTGAACGGCTGGTATAATGTAGTTACCTTTCTTTCTGCATTTGCCCTGGTAGGGCTCGCAAAAAAATACAGTGCCAAGTCGGTCCACTTTTTCTGCCTGGTTATGGCAGGTATAGCCCTGCTGCTTTTTCCACTCATTGAAAATAAATATTTATTGTTTGCTCCTATGACGGGCTTTGGTATTGCCTGGGCAAGCATGATGGGTGTGCCTTACCTGATGGTGGTGGCAGATATTCCAAAAGAAAAATATGGCGTGTACATGGGTATTATCAATATGATGATTGTCATACCAATGATATTGCAAAACCTGACCTTCGGTTTCGTGCTAAAGAATTTTTTAAACAATGACCCGCGCCATGCCATCAGCTTCGCAGGCATTTTTTTACTCATCGCCGCCTCGGCTACCTTACTTATTAAAGTAAATAAGCCAAAAGAGGATGTGTTGATTTCACTTGGCGGCGGGCATTAAACAGGCGATACGAATACACGGATCACAAGAATGGAAAGATTAGTTATTCATTTTCACAAAATAATTTAGAAATGAGTCTGCAAACAAAAGGCGATGGTACGCACAACAAAATCCTTTGCATAGGGGAAGCACTGATTGATATGATTTGCGTTGATAAAGGCAAATCGCTATCATCGGGCAATAACTTTTTAAAAAAGACGGGCGGTGCACCCACCAATGTTGCAGCAGCTATAGCAGCACTTGGTGGCATCGTTGAACTCGCTGCCAAAGTTGGAACTGATCCCTTTGGGAACCAGCTGGTAAAAGAAATGCAAGACTTTGGTGTATCTACCCAATGGATGTTGCAGGACAGTAACTATTTTACCACGTTTGCATTTGTATCACTGATGGAAGATGGCGAGCGTGATTTTTATTTTAACCGCGGGGCAGATGGTCAACTCACGCGGGAAGAAGTAGATGGCATCGACCTGGATGACCTTTCAATCATCCATTTCGGATCCGCGACAGCATTCCTGCATGGCCCTTTACAGGCAGCATACCTCAGTCTGCTGCATAAAGCGCTGCAAAAGAAACTTTTTATCAGCTTTGATCCCAATTACAGGCACCTCTTATTCAAAAATAATTCGCAGACCTTCATAGACCAGGCGTGGAATTTTTTGGAATGTTGTCATTTCTTTAAGCTTAGTGACGAAGAGGCCCTATTGATTACCGGTAGTACAACCCTGCAGGATGCGGCAAATGTATTGATGGAAAAAACGAGCGCAACTTTCGCCATCACGCTGGGTAAAGAAGGGACGATGCTTTCTTGCCGTAAAAGTATTTCTATTATCCCGAGCATACCGGTTAAACCGGTAGACACTACAGGTGCCGGCGATGCTTTTGTTGGAGCTGTTCTTTACCAGCTGTGCACTAAAACTTTACCGGAAATACAATCTCTTTCTACAGCCGCCTGGGCCCACATAATTGGCAATGGCAACAAAGCGGGTGCTCGTACCTGTGAGTACATGGGTGCAATGGATGCATTCAAACACCTTAGCAACGATATATTCAAATAAAAACTGCCCTGTGTACAATCCTTATATACACCAGCTCATCACCAAAGAGCTTCACCTCCAGGAAATCGATATCGCGGGAGCCGATAACCTGTTTTTTACAAAGTTTGTGGCCAATGCTACTTCCGTTCATTTTCTCTTTAGTGAACTATATGGGCAGCATCCCCGTATGGAAGCGCTGTTTCAACAGCTGATCAAAACGATAACCCTCGCTTACGTAAACCGCCCCGCAGCATTGAAGCAAAAAGACACAGAAAAAGAAGATGGGAGTCATTGGTTTTTAAGCAACGAGATCACTGGCATGAGTCTGTACGTCGACCGGTTTTGCGGTAATTTAAAACAGCTGTCTTCCAAACTTAAATATTTTGAAGAGCTCGGGGTTAACTTTTTGCACCTCATGCCTATTATGGAAAGCCCCGAAGGGGAAAGTGATGGCGGGTATGCCGTCTCCGATTTCAGGAGCGTGGACGACAGGTTTGGTACCCTTGCCGATTTACAGCTCGTAAGAGCGAAGATGACTGCCGCCAATATGTATCTCATGATGGACATTGTGCTCAACCACACATCACACCACCATGAATGGGCACTAAAGGCCAAACAGGGCGACAAACAATACCAGCAATATTTTTACATGTACCCCGACAGGCAGTTGCCCGATGAGTTTGAGCGCACCATGCCGGATATTTTTCCGGAAAGTTCGCCAGGCAGTTTCACCTTTTCACCGGAATGCCAGCAATGGGTGATGACGGTCTTCCACGATTACCAGTGGGACCTCAATTATACGAACCCACTGGTGCTTATCGAAATGCTTGATACCCTGTTTTTTTATGCCAATCTCGGGATCGATATTCTCCGGATCGATGCACCCGCCTTTATCTGGAAGCAACCTGGAACTACCTGCCAGAATTTACCCCACGCGCATACCATACTTAAACTCATTAAGCAATGCTTGCAGGTGGCTTGCCCTGGTGCCGCCCTGCTCGGTGAAGCAATTGTGGCTCCCAAAGAAATTATGCGCTATTTTGGGACAGGTCTTTATGCAGCCCGGGAATGTGACTTTGCTTATAATGCCACACAAATGGCGCTGCAATGGGATGCATTGGCAACCGGCGATACAAGGGTAATGCTGGCTGCACAGCATGAACTACTGC